>JBDTAJ010000176.1:0-11244 GCA_039924705.1 Rhodanobacteraceae bacterium | reverse complement strand
CTCGGCCTCGCGCAGAATCCAGATGATCTGTTCTTCACTGTGTCGCTTCTTCATGGAGTTCTCCTCGCCTCTCAGGGTAAGAGAACTCACCTTCCAACTGGCTACACGTTTCGTCTCAGGTCAATGGCACTCTCCGATTGAATTTCGCACGCTCATCCATAGATGCAGGCCACGGATGGCCGTCAAAGAGCGAGCTTTCCGCGCTGTACGCGGTGCCGAGCATCGCAGCCGCAAGCGGGAGCAAGGCGCGTATGTTCGAGCACAAGGATGTGCGAGTTCGCGCCGGCCCGCTTGCGGCGAGAAGCACAGGGCAGTCGAGGCAACACGACGTTGCCGAGACCATCGCGTCCAAGCGCAATGGCTTTGGTTACTTTCCCCGAAAGGAAAGTAACCCGCGCGCTTTGCGCGCGGCACCCCGCCGTCAAACAATTCCGATCTCCAGCGCTTTGAGCACCGCCCGCGTGCGGTCGCGGACGCCGAGTTTGGAGAGGATGTTGGAAACGTGGTTCTTGACCGTGCCCTCGGCCACGCCGAGCGAATTGGCGATTTCCTTGTTGCTGTAGCCGCCGGACATCAGGCGCAGGATTTCGGTTTCGCGCTCGGTGAGTGGATCGGGTTGCTCGAGGCTGGTGAACTGGTTCTGCATCCGACCGATGCCGGCCAGCAGGCGCTGCGTCACCATCGGCGCGATCAGCGAGCCGCCGGCGGCGATGGTCTTGACCGCTTCCACCAGTTGTTCCAGCGACACGTCTTTCAATAAATAGCCGCGCGCGCCAGCTTTCAACCCGGCCAACACCAGTTGATCGTCGTCGAAAGTGGTGAGAATGATGGTCGGCGGCACCGCGCCCTGCGCGGCGAACGTGTTGAGCACATCCAGCCCGCTCTTGCCGGGCATGCGCATATCCAGCAGCACCACGTCGGGCTTGATCTTCGGAATCGTCTCCAGCGCCTGCGCGCCGTCGACGCATTCGGCGATCACCTTGATGTCGGGCGAAAGCTCCAAGAGGGATCTGATGCCCTGCCGCACCAAAGTTTGGTCATCGACGAGACAAACGGAAATCATTCGGTTTTCCCCACAGCGAACAGATTACGCAACGTATTCCAGCGGCAACGAGGCTTCCAGAGTAAACCCGCGATCGCGCGCGGTGTCGATCACGAGCTTGCCGCCGACCTCGGCCAGCCGCTCGCGCATGCCGATCAGGCCGTTGCCGGGTTTCAGATCGGCCGCGCCATGCCCGTCGTCGTGCGCCTTCAATGCCAGCATCCCCGACGGCGTGCGCTCGAAACGCAGCCACAGGTGCCGCGCGCCGGCGTGGCGCACCGCGTTGGTGACGATTTCCTGCGTGCAGCGCAGCAGCACCTGCGCGCGATGCGGATCGTCCACCGCGAAACGCGGCGGCACTTCCAGATACACGGCCAAACCCGGCACGTCCTCGGTGACATTGCGCAATGCGGCGGTGAGATCGATGGCGTCGTCGTCGCGCAATTCGCTGACCACTTCGCGCACGTCCGACAACAATTGCTTGGCGGTGGCCTGCGCCTTGCCGACGTGCTCGGCGGCGGGCGCCGTGACCAGGTGGCTGGCCACTTCCAGATTCAAACTCAGTGCGGTCAGATGATGGCCCACCAGATCGTGCAGCTCGCGCGCGATGCGCATCCGCTCGGAAATGCGGCTGGATTCGGCCAACAGCGCGCGCGTCGCGCGCAATTCGGAATTCAATCGTCGCTGTTCCTCGCGCGCCTCGGCCTGTTGGCTGGCCACCATCGAGGTGACGAAGGCGATCGCCGAAAAACCGAAATACAGGCTCATTTGCAGGACCGCATTGCCGAAATCGAAACCTGGGAAATTGGCGAACACCGGCACCAGCGCCAGATTCTGCAGCACCAACCAGGCCACGCCCAGCGGCAGCGGCAGCAACCACGGCAAGACCACGCATACCACCATCAGCAACAACGCGCACAACCCACTTTGCGAAAACCAGCCGATCGCGATCGCAGTACCGGTCAGCACCAGCAGCCCCAAGATTTTCACCATCCAGTGCCGACGCGAACCGAGGTTGCGCGTCAGCAACCAGTACACCACGCCGAAGATCACGTAGCTCGCCGCCCACAGCAGCACGTCGGTATGCGTGCGCGTCTGCTGCTGCAATTGATCGATCTGGCTCTGCACCTGCGAGCCGCCCAGCCGCGCCAGCATCCAGTCGCGGCTGATCAACGGCACGCCGACGCAGGCATAGGTGAACAGCCCCGCGTAACGCAGCAGACGGATGTGATTGAGGGTATGGCGCAACACGTGGCGGATGATAGCGCTTATGCGCACTCAAGACGGCCATCACTGGCCTTCGCTTTGGCAACCGGCCGAGGCGTGACATAATTGCGCGATCCGCACGTGCATCAGATAGGTGCGTGCACATCGGTTTTTTGGAGAAATGATGTCCGTTGATCTTCGTGATGTCCGCGAGCAGGATCTTCCTGACGTGCTCGACTTGAACAACGCCGCCGGACCGGCGATCCTGCCCTTCGACGCCGCGCAACTGCGGTTTTTTTTCGACACGGCGGACTACTTTCGCGTCGCCGAAATCGATGGCCGCATCGCCGGTTTTCTGATCGCGCTGCGCGAGCACTCTGGGCACGCCAGCTCCAATTTCCGCTGGTTCCGTGAAAGTTACGAGCACTTCGTCTATGTCGATCGCGTGGCGATCGGCGAGGGCTGGCGCGGTCATGGCCTCGGCCGGTTGTTCTACAGCGATGTGCAGAGCTACGCCGAACTGCGCGCGCCGTTGCTGGGCTGTGAAGTTTTTCTCGAACCGCGCGACGACGTGGCCGTGTTGTTCCACGGCACGCGCGGGTTCCACGAAGTCGGCCAGCAGGTGATGCCCGAATGCGGGCGGCGCGTCAGCCTGCTGGCGAAACCGCTGGAGTGCTGCGCGTTCGTGCAGGAGAAATATCCGCGTGGACTTCCGCCGCTGTGGTGGCTTGCCGATCGTGCGCAGCCGTATCCGGCCCAGTTACCGCGCACGGCCATGGGTGGTGCGTGAGCTCAGCGTCGGCGGTGCGCGCTCGCCTATGCATCGCCGCCGCGGGGTGAACGATGCGCGACGGCACAACCGTTGATGTGCTGCGCATCGCCGACATCGGTTTTGATGCGCCTTTCGTCTTGCTCGCGCGACGCGGCCTGCAATTGATTCGTGTCGCGGACGACGCGCCGATCCCCGGCAGCTATTGGGGCGAACCGGAAGCTGGCGTCATCGGCGCGTGCGTGTATGCGCGCGTGGACACGCCGTTGCACTCGCTGCTGCACGAGGCCTGTCACCTGCTGGTACTCGACCCTGCGCGCCGCGCCGCGGCGCACACCAACGCCAGCGATTCGCTGAGCGAGGAAGACGGCGCTTGTTACTTGCAGATCGTGCTGGCCGATTCCCTGCCGGGCTTCGGCCGTGATCGCGCGCTCAGCGACATGGATGCGTGGGGCTACAACTTCCGGTTGGGTTCCGCGCGCGCCTGGTTTGAGCAAGACGCCGAAGACGCGCGCGCATTTTTGATCGAATGCGGATTGCTGTCCGGATAGGGACAATCGCGCACTACCGCGCATCATCGTCACCCTATGCTGACTTCTCCGGGACATTTTCGCGCAACGCGGCGACCGCCGCTTGCGCGTGCTGGCGAGTGGCTCGTCGCAATCATCCAGAAACGGCTGCAACAACGGCGTGCCAGGCGCCGCGCCGATGCGCGACTTAATCTGCGACAACGTCTCGTCGATATGGCGAAACGCGACCAACAGATGCTTTCGATGATTTGCGCTGACCACGCGCTGCTTGACGTAACCCGGTGCGAATACGCTACCATCGCAAACAGACGAAGGGAGATGGCATTCCTCCCCGAACCGCCGCAAGGCTGATGATGCCTACCCAAGCCGGGCAATCCGGCGGGCGAAGGCGTCGCCAGATGACGACAGCCTTGCGCGCGCACGCGATCCCCGCCCGTTGAAACCGAGCGAGGAACCGCATGAATCCAATCGCCTTTCTTGTCACCGGCTGCGGCGCCTTTCTCGGCGCCTGCCTGCGTTATGTGTTCGGCCTCGCGCTGAATCCATTGTTCCCGACCATTCCGCTCGGCACGCTGGCGGCGAACCTGCTTGGCGGATTGATGATGGGTTTGGCGATGGGCGCGTTCGCGCAATTTCAGGCGCTGTCGCCGGAACTGCGGTTATTCCTCACCACCGGTTTTCTCGGTGGCCTGACCACCTTCTCCACGTTCTCGGCCGAGACCGTGACCCTAATGCTGCGCCACGAATACGCATGGGCGGCCGGTGCGATCGGACTGCATCTGGTCGGCTCGCTGGCAATGACCGTGCTCGGCTTCACCCTCGTCGAATGGCTGCTGAGGATCACGTCATGATTACCCGCACCCAAGGCGTATACCTGCGTTTTTTCGTGCACGAGAACCGCCGCCACCACGGCATTCTTCTGTACGAGTGGTTGCTGGAGCATACGAAGAAGCTCGGGATCCACGGCGGTACCGCATTCCGTTCGATCGCCGGCTTCGGCCGCCACGGCGTGATGCACGAGCAACACTTTTTCGAACTGGGCGGCGATCTCGCCGTGCGCGTCGATTTCGTGGTGTCGTTCGAGGAGGCCGATCGGATCCTGAAAATGCTCGACACCGAGAATCTTTCGCTGTTCTACGCCGAACTGCCGGCGGAGTTCGGACTGGTCGGCGGGGCCGTCAGTGGGGACAAGTTGCCATGACCGATGTCTATGTGCTCGCTTCGATCTGGATCGGTTTGGCGTTGCTGGCGACGCTGATCTCGATCTGGCTACGGGTGGCCACCGCGTTGTCGGAAATCGTGGTCGGCACGGTCGCGCAATTGATCATCGGCGCGGCGATCGGCGCGCATTTCCTCGGCGTCGATGATGGCTGGATCAAGTTCCTGTCCTCGATCGGCGCCGTGCTGCTGACCTTTCTGGCCGGCGTCGAACTGGATCCGGACGAACTCAAACGCAACTGGAAAGAGGCCAGTACCTTGGGCATGGTCGGCTTCTTCGCGCCCTTCATCGGTTGCGCGACGGCCGCATATTTCCTGCTGCACTGGAGCACGCAAGCGAGCCTGCTCACCGGTATCGCGTTGTCCACCACCTCGGTCGCGGTGGTGTACGCGGTGCTACTGGAGCTTGGCTTCAACCGGGTCAGTTACGGCAAGGGCATACTCGCTGCGTGTTTCGTCAACGATCTCGCCACCGTGATCGGACTCGGCTTGTTGTTCGCGCCATTCACCATCCGCACCTTGATTTTCATCGGCGTGAGCGTGGTGGTGCTGGCGATCCTGCCGTGGCTGGTGCCGCGTTTTTTCAAGCGGTATGGAAACCGGCCTTCGGAAGTTGAAACCAAATTCCTTCTGCTGACGTTGTTTGGCATGGGTGCGCTGGCCTCGTGGGCCGGCAGCGAGCCGGTGTTGCCCGCCTATATCGTCGGTATGATCCTGGCCGGCACGGTAGGTAAGGATCACGCGCTGGTGCGTCGCTTGCGCACGCTCACGCTCGGTCTGCTGACACCGTTCTATTTCATCCGTGCCGGATCATTCGTGTCGTTGCCGGCGTTGATCGCCGCGCCCTGGGCATTCCTGTTGCTGCTTTTCACCAAGATGGTGACCAAGTTCGGCGGCATCTTCCCGATCACCAAGGCGTTCAAGCAGCCGCCGCGCGAAGCGATGTACACCACGCTGATGATGTCGACGGGTCTCACCTTCGGCAGCATCTCGGCGCTGTACGGATTGACCCATCACATCGTGGACAAGGCGCAGTACTCTTACCTGATCGCCGCGGTGGTCGCGAGCGCGGTGGTGCCGACCATGATCGCCAACGCCTTCTTCATGCCGCGTCATCTGCTGCCGAAAGACGAAGTCGTCGGCAGCACTGGCACGGTCAGCCCGACGGAGAGCCCATCATGATCCGACGCATCCTGCTGGGTTACGACGGTTCGGCGATCGCCGACAAGGCGTTCGCGGTGGCGCTGGATTTCGCGCGGCACTTCGACGCCACGCTGGATGTGCTGGCGATCGCGCGGCCGCCGGATATCGGCGACGACGTGGAGACCGAGGCGATCGTGGAGAACACCGGCCACGAATTTCGCCGGCAGATGAAGAAGCTAGAAACCGTCGCCAACGAAGTAGGCGCGCGCGTCACTTTCCATTTGCAGACCGGACATCCGGCACAACACCTGCTGGCCTTCGCGGAGAACCACGCCATCGACCACATCATCGTCGGCCATCTGGGCAAAAGCGCGATCAAACGCTGGCTGGTCGGTTCGGTGTCGCGACAGGTGATCGATCACGCGAAGTGTTTGGTCACGGTGGTTCGCTGATGGATGCCGCACCCGGCAAGCCCACACCGAAGCCATCGCTCTTCACCGGCCGCCACGCGTTGCAATTCGTGGTGCTGATCGGCGTGGTCAGCCTGTTCGCGGACATGACCTACGAGGGTTCGCGCTCGATCACCGGCCCGTTCCTCGGCACGCTCGGCGCAACCGGCGCGATCGTGGCAATCGTCGCCGGCGCCGGCGAATTGCTCGGCTACTTGTTGCGCCTGGGCACCGGCGTGCTCGCCGATCGCACCCAGAAATTCTGGGCGATCACCATTGCCGGTTACGCGATCAATTTGCTGGCGGTGCCGGCGCTGGCCTTGGCCGGCAACTGGCCGGTGGCTGCGGCGCTGATCATCCTCGAACGCAGCGGCAAGGCGCTGCGCACGCCCGCGCGCGATGCGATGCTCTCGCGCGCGGCGAAAGACATGGGTGGCGCGGGTTGGGCGTTCGGCCTGCACGAAGCGCTGGACTCGACCGGCGCCGTGCTCGGCCCTTTGATCGCGGCGCTGGTATTGTTCCTGCACGGCGGTTATCGGCACGCCTTCGCGTGGCTGCTGTTGCCCGCGCTCGCCGCATTGGCGACGCTGGTGATCGCGCGTCTGCGTTATCCGCAACCGCAGGATCTGGATGCGAAAGCGCCGCCGCAAATCGTCGATGCGAAAGCGCTGCGCGATCTGAAAATCTTCATGGGCGCCACCGCGCTGATCGCCGCGGGTTACGCCGATTTCGCGCTGATCGCGTTCCATCTCAGCAAGGATCATGTGCTGGCCGCGTCGGTGGTGCCGGTGCTGTACGCGCTGGCGAGCCTCGCCGGCGGCCTCGCCGCGCTTATCCTCGGCAAGCTGTTCGACAAGCGCGGTCTTTCCGTGTTGTTGTGGACGACGATCGTGCCGGCGCTGTATGCGCCGCTGGTATTTCTGGGCGGCGCGTGGGCGGCGGTGATCGGCATGGCATTGTGGGGCGCGGGTTTCGGCGCGCACGATTCGCTGTTGCGCGCGGCGGTGGCGCAACGTATCCCGCGCGAAAAACGCGCCACCGTGATGGGCGTGTTCAACGCGATCTATGGACTGGCGTGGTTTCTCGGCAGCGCGCTGCTGGGCGTGTTGTACGATAGAAAACCGCTGTACGCGGTGATCGCCGCACTGGCGCTACAATTCGCTGCGTGTCCGTTGTTGTGGTCACTGCGTTGGAAGAATCCGCAAGCACAAGGAAGCTGACGCATGAGCGATGTGGCATTGCGGGAGAAGGCGCAGGAATTATTGAACCATGCCGACGTGCGCATCGACGGCAATCGTCCCTGGGATTTGCGCGTGCACGATCAACGCGTGTTCGCCCGCGCCCTCGCGCACGGATCGCTGGGACTGGGCGAGGCCTACATGGACGCTTGGTGGGACGCCGACGATCTCGACGGTTTCTTCTTTCGCGTGCTGGACGCGCGTCTCGACGACCAGTTGCGCAATTTCGATGCGCTGCGCGCGCACCTGAAGGCACGCTTCATCAACCTGCAACGCGGCCGTCGCGCGTTCGTGATCGGCAAAGCGCATTACGATCTCGGCAACGATTTGTTCGAGGCCATGCTCGGCAAGCGGCTGGTGTATTCGTGCGCTTACTGGAAGGATGCCGACAATCTCGATGACGCGCAGGAAGCCAAGCTCGACCTGATCTGTCGCAAACTGCGATTGAAACCAGGCATGCACGTGCTCGACATCGGTTGTGGCTGGGGCGAGGCGCTGAAATACGCCGCGCAACGCTACGGCGTGTCCGGTGTCGGCGTCACCGTTTCGCAACGCCAGGCCGACTATGCGCGCGAATCGTGCAAGGGTTTGCCGGTCGAAATCCGTTTGCAGGATTACCATAAACTCGACGAGAAATTCGACGCGGTGTATTCGATCGGCATGTTTGAGCACGTCGGCTGGAAAAACTACCGCGCTTACTTCGAAGTATGCCTTCGTTGTCTGAAGGACGACGGACTTTCCGTATTACACTGCATCGGCGTCAATGGCACACCGAGCCGGCCCGATCCGTGGATCGAGAAATACATCTTCCCCAATTCGATGGTGCCGGCGGCATCGCAGGTCGCGCCCGCGCTGGAGAACCTGTTCGTGGTCGAGGACTGGCACAACTTCGGCGCCGACTACGACAAGACCTTGATGGCATGGCGCGCCAATTTCGACGCGGCGTGGCCGAAGCTGTCGTCGACCGGCTCAAAGGGGAAAAACCCGCGTTACGATGAACGCTTCCGCCGGATGTGGCGCTATTACCTTTCCGGCTCCGCGGCCACCTTCCGCACCCGTCGCGATCAACTCTGGCAATTGACGCTTTCACCACGCGGCGTACCCGACGGCTACCGCGTGCCGCGCTGAGGGGCGGCTTGCGGACGGAGGGCAACTTCGTGCATGTGCGGGGGAGGATCCCACACAACAGTGGTATTACGCACTCACACGAACATCTGCACTCCCGTTGATGATCCCATATTCCCCCGGATTCAAAGGAATCTGATGGGACGTCTTTGGACACAATGACACAGAAAACCCGCTGTTATGCGAGTTTCAGGGACTCTCTGGGATTTCGGTGGACGTTCACTTGGAGCTGGGTCGGAATCGAAAGCATCGCGTATCGCTTTGACTTTCCTAAAAAGCCGCGCGCGTCGATTGCGACGATTCCCCCAAATGTTCCCCCGTAAGCTTCCCCTCCGGCGACACAGATTGAGGCGACACAGATTGAAAGGAGAACTTTTCTGGCAGGATGACTGCAGGAGGTTCCATGCGCAAGAGCAAATTCAGCGAGTCGCAGATCGTCGAAATTCTCAAAGCAGCCGATGGCGGGATGCCGGCTCGCACGCCGGGCTCATCGATGACATTCCGGGAACGCGAGCGAGGATTACGGCGCACGAAAAGGACCCCGCGCGATGCGGGGTCTGAAATGAAGACACATGATGGTTGGTTACGGCAGCGCAAGCCGCCTGCTCTTGTCGCGTGCCGTGTTTATGGCAGAACCACCACGATTCCCTTCATGCCCAGCCCGTCGTGCAACACGCAAATGTACGGGTAGATCCCCGATTGCGTAAAGGTCACACGAAAGCGGGTCGCGCCGAGATCCGCTTGCGGCACGCCAATCCGCTCCTGCCCGGAAGCAACGATGAAGCCCGAGTGCACGCTGTCGGTCTGCGAATTGATGGTCGCGTGTCGCGCGCCGTCCGCATCCACTGTCACATTGGCGGATGGCGGGCCCGGGTCGCCCATGGGCTCTGCGCCGAACGTGATCGTATGCGGGGTGATCGGATCGACGTTGCTCCACTCGACCGTGTTGCCCGCATGGATCGTCACCTGCGGCTGCATGAAGCGCATGACCGAAACGGTCTGCGAGCCGCCCGCGGTGGCCGCGATACTGCCGACGCCAGCGACCACCGGATGACCCGTCATGCTGTGCGCGTCGATGGTACCCAACACGCTATCGACTTGCCCCTGCAGGAACAGATCGCGCGTTGTGCCCGCGGCGATGCGGTTGTAGTAAGCCTGATCGTGGGGCAGTGGCATGGAAGAATCGAGCACATGCACCGTGGCAGTCATGCTTTCGTGGAACAGGCACACCAGCTTGTAGTTGCCGGGCGTCGGAAACACCACCGTATAGCTCTGGCCGTTGCCCAATGGCCCGGAATTGACGCATTGCGTGCCGTCGAAACCGGCGGGACTGGGCGTGACGCCCGGACAACCTACCGGGAAAGGCGGTCGTACCTGACCGGTGATCAGGAAAGTCACCGTATGGGGCTCATCGGCATTTAACTTCCAGGTGATGTTGTCGCCCGCGTGGATCCAGATTTCGTTGGGAAGAAAGGCCAGCGCCTGGGTGCCCTTGTCCTGCTTCTGTGCGCCGACGGTTGCCTGCCACTGCGCTTGTGCCAGTGGCGCCGCGGCGATGCCGATCGTCAGGCATGCCGCCAATTTTGCAATGTGCAATTTCATGTCGTCTCTCCCGGGGAAGGCCATGTGGCCTCAACCCATAATATTCCTTAAATGTCACCCAGGATTACCGACAAAAAAGACCCGCCGGAGCGGGGTCGAAGTCAGAAGTGGCGACTAAGGCGACAAAAGCACGCGAAATGCCGGTCACCTTGACCATTACTTCCGGCCGGCGTTTGGCCACGCGACCGATCCGGCCCAAGGCCGCGGTCATCCTCGCAGCACTCGGCGTGCTCGCTTGTTGAGACCGCTTGGCCCGCACGGGCGTCTGAAAGACCAAACCTGCTGGCCCAGCAGCGGATCGTCCTCGAGCTTAGCCATCGGCGCGGTGCGCCCGATGCGAAGCACGGGTGGTGGTGGCCGTCATCTCGCGACGCAGCCGCTCGACTGATCTGGCCAAGGCTTGAAGATCGAGCATCCCCTCTGCGAACCGGCCACTGCGCAACAACCGGTGTGTCAACGTATTTAGGTTGCGCCCGACCGCGGAGATCTCACGGATGGCATCATGTTGTGCGGACAGTTCCTCTTTGGCGAACGGCACCGCTTCTTCGAGCCGATACCGCAACTGACGCACGATCCAAGCCTGCGCCGAGTAACCTTCGGGTTCGGCCAAGGCGCGTATCGACTGAACCTCCGACGGCCGTAACCGCAGCATGACCCGGCTACTTTTGCCGCCTTGGCCGCCGCGCATCTCCGATGCGGGTAGGGCGGCGCGAGCGCCGTCTTGTCCCGCAATGATGGTCACGGCCATTCGCCGCAATAGCGTGGATTCACTTAAATCCTCGGCCTTCGCCAACGCCTGAAACCCCGCCTTGGTCGCGGCACTGCAGTGGGCCTTCAAGGTTGGCATGGCTGATTCACCAGGAGGAATGAACAGGCCAAAGCGGCCCAAACGCTGCCGGCATCCCTATCCTGCACTAGCTCA
>JBDTAJ010000175.1:0-6812 GCA_039924705.1 Rhodanobacteraceae bacterium | reverse complement strand
GCCGCGTCTCACCCGCCGCTGGTGGACGAAGCCGGCTCGGTCGTGGTGGTCGACTGGGTGGTCGTGGCAGCACCGCTGTCGGTCGGTTCCGTGGACGTGCTGCTGGTCGTCGTGGTTGACTTGGCGGCGCGGTGATGATGGCGACGATGATGCTTAACCACCGCGGTCTTGCTGGTGTCAGTGGTGGTCGCACCGGTCATCGGATCGGTCGAGGTGATCGAACTGGTGTTCTCCTGCTTGACGTCGCTCGACATCGGGGCATCAGCGGGCGGCGTGGTCGCAGTGGTCGTGGTGGTGGTCTGCTGCGCGTCGCTGGCCATCGGCGCCGCGGGCTGGGTGGTGGTCGTGCTTTGCGTGGTGGTCTGCGCGTTCTGCGCAAACGCCGGGAAGGCGAGGGCAGCGGCGATCAGCGCGGGAAGGATGAGTTTACGCATGGTGTCACATCTCCTCGTGGATGGGGTCCGCGCCGGCCTTCGCCCGCGCAGGGCAGAATCATCCACGCGTACGGCAAACTGCCGCCTGAATCGAAACATCCAATCTTTTTTTAACTATTGAACAGCCAACGAAACAGCCGTCGGTGAATTGACCCGCACCGCGCGTCTCGTCATTCTGCATGGCTGTCGTTCCCGGCTGAATCCGTCCCTAAACATGGCATCCAATACCCGCTACAACGCCGCCGACATCGAAGTGCTGACCGGGCTGGAACCGGTGCGCCGCCGGCCCGGCATGTACACCGACACCACGCGCCCGAATCACCTGATTCAAGAGGTCGTGGACAATTCGGTCGACGAAGCCTTGGCCGGGCACGCGAACACGGTCGAGGTGATCGTGCGCGCCGACAGCTCGGCGGAAGTGCGCGACGACGGCCGCGGCATGCCGGTGGATATCCATCCCGAGGAAGGCGTGAGCGGCGTCGAGCTGATCCTGACCCGCCTGCACGCGGGCGGAAAGTTTTCCGATCGCACTTACGCGTTCGCGGGCGGACTGCACGGTGTGGGCGTATCGGTGGTCAACGCGCTGTCGTCGAAACTGGACGTCCTGATCCGCCGCGACGGCCACGAGTACCGGATGCGCTTCGCCAACGGCGAACGCGTCGGCAACCTGGAAACGCTTCGCGACGTGCCGAAAAAACAAACCGGCACCGCATTGCGTTTCTGGTCCGACCCCAAATATTTCGATTCGCCGAAGATCTCGCTGCCGAAGCTGAAACACCTGCTGCGCGCCAAGGCCGTGCTGTGCGCGGGCTTGACCGTGCGCCTGATCGACGAGGCCAGTGGCGAACGCGAGGAATGGCGCTACGAAGACGGCCTCGCCGATTACCTGAAATCCGAACTCGATGGCGCGGAATGCATGCCGGGCGAACTCTTCGTGCAGCACCTGCAACGCGATGGCGGCGGTGGCATCGATCTCGCGCTGGCCTGGGTGCCGGAAGGCGAACTGGTGCAGGAGAGCTACGTCAATCTGATCCCGACCGTGCAGGGCGGCACCCACGTCAACGGTTTGCGCAGCGGCTTGACCAACGCGCTGCGCGAGTTCTGCGATCTGCGGAACCTCTTGCCGCGCGGCGTCAAACTCGCGCCGGAGGACGTGTGGGAACGGCTGGCCTTCGTGCTGAGCGTGAAGATGCGCGACCCGCAGTTCGCGGGCCAGACCAAGGAACGATTGTCCTCGCGCGATGCAGCGGCAATGGTCGAGAACACCGCGCACGATGCGTTCTCTTTATGGTTGAACCAGCACGTCGCCGCCGGGGAGGCGATCGCGCAACTGGCGATCGAACGCGCGACCGCGCGCTTGAAAGCCGCCAAACAAGTCGTGCGTAAGAAGATCACGCAAGGCCCGGCGCTGCCGGGCAAACTCGCCGACTGCGCTTCGACCGACCCCGCGCGCACCGAATTGTTTCTGGTCGAGGGCGATTCCGCGGGGGGGTCGGCCAAGCAAGCGCGCGACAAGGATTTCCAGGCGATCCTGCCGCTGCGCGGAAAAATCCTGAACACCTGGGAAGTGGAATCGGGTTCGGTGTTGGCATCGGAGGAAGTCCACAACCTCGCGATCGCGATCGGTTGCGATCCGGGCAAGGATGACTTGAGCGGTTTGCGCTACGGCAAGGTGATCGTGCTGGCCGATGCGGATTCCGACGGTCTGCACATCGCCACATTATTATGCGCACTGTTTCTCAAACATTTCCCGGCGCTGGTGCGCGAAGGCCACGCCTTCGTGGCAATGCCGCCGCTGTTCCGCGTGGATGTCGGCAAGCAGGTTTTCTATTGCCTCGACGAGGAAGAAAAACGCATCCTGCTGGAGAAAATCGAACGCGAGAAGATCAAGGGCGCGGTCAGCACCACCCGCTTCAAAGGGCTGGGCGAGATGAATCCCTCTCAGTTGCGCGAATCCACCATCCATCCCGACACGCGCCGGCTGGTGCAATTGACCGTGGACGACGACGCGTCGACCGCGCAACTGATGGACATGCTGCTGGCCAAGAAACGCGCTGCCGATCGCCGGCAATGGCTCGAGGAGAAAGGCGATCTGGCGTCGCTGAATGTTTGAACACCACACGCTAACTTGCGGCACGGTTCGCAACCCTGCGATGCTAGGCCCATGAATGCCGCCGCCGCTAGGGACAAGGACGATCTGACACGCATCCTGCGCGCGGTCGCCGGCGGCGATCAAGCGGCCTTCGCCGAACTTTACCGGCGCACCTCGTCCAAGCTGTTCGGCGTCTGCCTGCGCATGTTGCACGAGCGCGGCGAAGCCGAGGACGCGTTGCAGGATGTCTACACCGCGGTATGGCGTCGCGCCGAGAGTTTCGATGCCGCGCGCGCCGGCGCGATGACCTGGCTCATCACCATGGCGCGCAATCGCGCAATCGACCGCCTGCGCCAGCGCCGCGACGCGCCGCTGGACGACGCCAGCGAGCGCGAACTGGTCGACGACCAACCCACGCCCGCCGCGAATACCGAAACCAGCCAACAACGGCAGCGATTGGAACGCTGTCTGGATACGCTTGAACCACAACAGAAATCCTCCGTGCGTGCAGCCTTTTTCTCGGGCGCCACGTATAACGAGTTGGCGACACGCGGCGGCGTGCCGTTGGCGACGATGAAAAGCTGGATCCGGCGCAGCCTGGTCCGTTTGCGTGCCTGCCTGGAACACCTGAACCCGTGAACACAACGCTCGACCACGAACGCGAAGACCTGCGCCACGCCGAGTACGTGCTCGGCGTGCTGGACGTGGACGCGCGCGCGGAAGTGGAACGGGCACTGCGCGACGATCCGCGCGCCGTCGCCGAGGTCGCGCGTTGGCAGCGGCATCTGCTGACACTGGCGGATGACATCGCGCCGGTGGCGCCGCCGGCTTATGTGTGGGCGCGTTTGCAAGACGCGCTGAATCTGGCCACCGCGCCATCGCGAGACTCCGCGCGCTCGACGTGGTGGAACGATCTGGCGCTGTGGCGCTGGATCGGACTCGGCGCCAGCGCGGTCGCGGCCGCCTGTGTGATCGCATTGCTGGTGCAATCGCAGCCGCCGCATCCTGGCGTAACCACGCCGTCATACATGGTCGCGCGGATCGAGCAGGACAACGGCCTGCCGGGTTGGACGGTCACCATGGATCCGGCGCACGCGCGCTTGGTGGTCGTGCCGGCCGCGCCCAATGCGATCGCCGCGGGCCGCGCGCCGGAATTGTGGTTGATCCCGAAAGGCGGCAAGCCGATCGCGGTCGGTGTGTTCGCGCCCGACAAGGCGACCAGTTTGTCCTTGCGCCCGGACCTGCTGGCGAGCCTCAGCGCCAACGCAGTGTTGGCGGTATCGATCGAGCCGCCGGGCGGATCGCCGACCGGCCAGCCGACCGGGCCGGTGATCGGCAAGGGCGCGATCAGCGGCGCCTGATCCCTGCGCCGGCACGAACGCCGCGCGCCGCTGATGCATCAACGCCTGCTTCGCATGATCTCCTGAATTCGTCTCTGCGCGCGTACGTGCATCAGATCATCACGATCATTTCTCACGATCAAACCCTCACGATGAGCCACCCGACACGGAGTCAGTCCATGCGATTTTCCGAAGCCTTGCTTGCCTGCGCCGTCGCCGCGGTTTCCGCCGCCGCCTGCGCCGGCCATCTGCCGCCGGTCCAACCGGTCGCGCATGCGGATCTGTCGCGGTTCATGGGCAAGTGGTACGTGATCGCGGCCATCCCGACGCATTTCGAGAAGAACGCTTACAACGCGGTGGAGACCTACGCGCTGCAACCCGACGGCCGCGTGCACGCCACTTTCGACTATCTCAAAGGCGCATTCGACGGCCCACAGGGTTCTTTCCACTCGACCGGTTACACACAACCCGGCAGCGGCAATGCCATTTGGGGCATGCAATTCATTTAGCCCTTGAAAGCGGAATACATCATCGCGTATCTGGACGACGACTACAGCGAAACCATCATTGCCCGCAACAAGCGTGATTACGTCTGGATCATGGCGCGCACCCCGGCGGTCTCCCAACCCGATTACGACGCCTTGCTGGCTCGTGTTGAGCAGTTGGGATACCCCACCACCGAGTTGCGCAACACACCGCAGCAATGGCCGGCGCCCAACCAGTGAGCCACTCTCCGGATTGGCGGCCGGCTCCTCTCACGTGCAAAGCGCGTGAACCCTGCCAGGCGCTGAACATCCCTCTGCCCCGCCGCATCCAGACGGCTCGCACAGACGTATCTCCTTGCACTTCCACAGCGGAAGTCCCCTTTCCCTACGGAGATTCGTTCCCATGAAATCCCTCAACGTTCGCACCCGAATGCTTTCCTCCGCCATCGCGGTGGCCACCGCCGCCATGGCCTTCGCGCCCGCGTCGTTTGCCCAATCATCGATGGGCGGACACATGATGGGTGGCCACATGATGAAACAGCACACCGTGATGGTGGGCGGCGCGCCGATGTATCCGTCCAAGAACATCATCCAGAACGCGATGAACTCGAAGGATCACACCACGCTGGTCGCGGCGGTCAAAGCCGCGGGCCTCGTCGATACCCTGGAAGGCACAGGTCCCTTCACCGTGTTCGCGCCGACCAACGAAGCCTTCGCCGCGCTGCCGGCCGGCACGGTCGACACCCTGCTGAAACCCGAGAACAAGGCGCAGCTCACCAAGATCCTGACCTATCACGTGGTGCCGGGCCGTTACACCAGTAGCGAACTCGCCGCCGATGCCGCGAAAAATGGCGGCACGGTCAGCCTCAAAACCGTCGAGGGCGATTCGATCAAGGTCGGCAAGGACAGCATGGGTCACTGGACCGTCACCGACGACAAGGGCAATACCGCCAACATCACCATCCCCGACGTGATGCAGTCCAACGGCGTGATCTTCGTGATCGACAAGGTGTTGATGCCGTAACTGAAAACTTTTGCGCTCATCCTCGAACGCGAAAATCGAACAGCGGGCGATCCCGCCCGCGCGTTTGAAAGCCGCCCCGGTGCTTGTATGACCGGGGCGGTTTCTTTTGCGAGCCGCGCGGCGGTAAGGTATCGCCCCGCCATCGCAAATCCCGCCGTCATGCCGCTGACGCCTCCCATTGATCTGCAACGCTGGATCGACCAGCACCGGCATCTATTGAAGCCGCCCGTCGGCAACAAGTGCATCGCCGACGGCGATTTCATCATCATGATCGTCGGCGGCCCAAATTCGCGCAGCGATTATCACTGGGACGAAGGCCCTGAGTTTTTCCATCAGCTCGAAGGCGAAATGGTGCTGCGGGTGCAGGACGATGGCGAACGACGCGACATCCCGATCCGCGCCGGCGAGATTTTCTATCTGCCGCCGCGCACGCCGCATTCGCCGCAGCGCATGCCCGATTCGATCGGGCTGGTGATCGAACGCAAGCGCATCGCCGGCGAACACGATGGCCTGCTGTGGTTCTGCGAGCGCTGCAACCGCAAGTTGTACGAGGAATATTTCACGCTCGACAGCATCGAGCAGGATTTCCCGCCGGTGTTCGATCGCTATTACCGCTCGCTGGATGCGCGCACCTGCAAGGCTTGCGGACACGTCGACACGCCGCCAGAGCGTAAATAATCTGCAAGACCGGGCATCCTGCCGCGGCTTGCAGGCAAGCGGTCGCGGCAAAGCCGCGTCGCGTCTGCCGCGTCAGCCGTTACACGTCTTTCGCGTCGGCACATCCCTGTGCCGCTGGTGCTGTTCTCGGTTGGTAGCCGTCTAAAGGCACAATGTGCGCATGAGCGTTTTTACCGAACAGCTGCGCGGCCTTCCGCTGCTGCATACATTGTTTCAAACGCAACGGCCCGACGTACCGTGGCGCGTGGCGATGCGTAACACCGCGGCGGCGGTGTTGCCGCTGGCGATCGGCGCGCTGGCCGGACACCTCTCGATCGGGTTGGCGATTTCCGCGGGTGCGTTGAATACGATGTTCGCCGATCAGCCCGGACCTTATCGGCTGCGGCTACGCCGGCTGCTGTTCACCGCGCTGGCCGCGGGTATCGCCGCGTTCGCCGGCTCGCTCCTGGGCGAATGGCCATTGGCGCTCCTGATCGTGGCCGCGTTGTGGGGATTCGCCGCCGCATTGCTGGTCGCGGTAGGCCCGCACGCAACCCGCGCCGGCTTGATCAGCATGATCCTGCTGGTGGTGTTGGGCGCAACGCCACACGCCGCGTGGCAGGCATTGCCCGCTGCGCTCCTGATCGTGGCCGGCGGCGTATTGCAAACCTTGTTCGCGATCGCGGCATGGCCGCTGCAGCGTTATCGGCCCGAACGTTTGGCGCTGGCCGCCGCGTTGCGCGGCATCGCCGCGCTGGCGCTGCGGAACGTCGCGCGTGG
>JBDTAJ010000174.1:0-11952 GCA_039924705.1 Rhodanobacteraceae bacterium | reverse complement strand
GGTGCCGAAATCGATTATTCGGAAACGCTGTCCGGCGCGCAGTTCGTGATCCGCAACCCGAACGCCAAGACCACTTGCGGGTGCGGCAGTTCGTTTACGGTTTAAGACTTTCTCTGCCCCTCGCGCTGTTGCACACTCCGCGTTTTGGGATCGACCCGTGAGCTCCGCCGAAACATCGCGCCGCAACACCTTCGCCGCGTTGACGCTGGAGCGCGCCGCCGAGCGTCGCGACGATGCGGTATGGCTGGCGGCGCATCGCGCATCGTCCAACGCGCGCTTCGTGGTGTTCGATGTGCAAGGCCGCGCGCCGACGCGCGAAGGTCACTTGTGGCTGCTCGACGCCGTTACGGTGCGCGCGGAAGCCAGCGCTAGCCTGCTCGGGCTGGATGGCGATGCCCCGGTATTCCTTTTGCACGATCGCGCGCAATGCGCTTTGCTCAATGATGCGCAATGGTTGGGCTTGCGCGAAGCCGGCGCGCTTCTACCTGCATCCGAGGCGGGACTCTTGGCTTACGCGCATGGACTTGCCAATTGGCAAGCGGCGACCCGTCATTGCAGCTTTTGCGGCGCTCCGCTGCAATGGACCAGCGCCGGTCATCGCGCGACGTGCGCGCAATGCGGACGACTGCATTTCCCGCGGACCGACCCAGCCGTCATTGTCATCGTCGAACACGATGATGCCTGCCTGCTCGGCCGCCAGCAAGATTGGCGTCCGCGTCAATATTCCACGCTGGCGGGTTTCGTCGAACCGGGCGAATCGCTGGAGGACGCCGTGCGCCGCGAGCTGCGCGAGGAAGCCGGCGTCGAGGTGATCGATTGCGATTACTACTCCTCGCAACCATGGCCGTTCCCTGCGTCGCTGATGCTGGGCTTCACCGCGCTCGCGGCTTCGCGGGAGATCAATTTGAACGATGGTGAGCTGGAAGACGCGCGCTGGTTCACCGCCACGCAATTAATCGGTGGCGTGCGCGAGGGAACCCTGGCGCTGTCCTCGCCGCTATCGATTTCGTATAGGTTGATCGAGCACTGGTTGCGCGCCAGCGCCGGTATCGAATTGTCCGACGTGGCGACGAAAACGCCGACGGCGTAGCGCTACAATGCGCGCGTCAGGGGAATGACGCATGGCCATCCGACTCGTCGCCGCGCTGATCGTGTTGCTGCTGGCGTTTTCGCAACCCGGCTTCGCGCGTCTGCGCGACTTTGCCTGGTTCCGCGCGTGGCTCGCGCAATTGAGTTTCGCGCAAGGCGGTGGGCGCATCACGCTGGCATTGGCATTGCCGGTGATCGTGTGTGCGCTGCTGGCGCATGCGCTGCAGGGCTGGATCCTCGGATTGGCCGGCGTCGCGTTCGCCGTGCTGGTGTTGGTCTACTGCTTCGGCCCGCGCGAACCTGAAGAAGACATCGATGCGGTGCTGACCGCGGACGACGCGGCGTCGCGCGAAGCCGCCGCGCAAAAGCTGCGCGATGATCCGGCCGCACCGCCATGCGCATTCACCGCACCTGCGCTGGTCGAGGCCGCTGTGTTGGCGGCGCTGCGGCGGCGATTCGGCGTGCTGTTCTGGTTCTTCCTGCTCGGACCGGCGGGCGCGTTGCTGTATCGCCTTGCGCAAGTGGCCGCAAACGATGGCGCGGAACTGGACTTGCGCACCCGCGACGCCGCGCGGCGTTTGGCCGCGGCGCTGGACTGGCTGCCAGCGCATCTGATGGTGCTGGCGATGGCGCTGGTTTCGGATTTCGAGGCGGTGGCGCGCACGTGGCGCGCGTGGCATACGCAACCGGGACGATCGCGCTGGGAACTGGAGCCGGGCTTCCTCGCAGCGGTCGCGCGTTCGGGCGTGGTCGCCGACATCGAAGCCGGCGACGGCGGCGCGGTTGCTGACGCCAGCGACCCCGTGCAGGAGCTGGCCGACGCGCGGCGGCTGTTGATCCGGGTATTGGTGGTGTGGTTGGCCGTCGTTGCATTGATCGTGCTGGCGGGCTGGGTCACCTAGCGCCCGTTGCGACGGACGCTACTCATTACAAAACAAAGCATTTTTTGAGTGCCGTGTGATCTATGCCACCGTGCCGCGCAGATCGCGCACGCGTCGCTCCAGATCACCCGCGTTCGTCGCGGCGCCATCGACAGGCATCCCCACGATCAATCCGACGTGCGCGCGAAAGCGGCGTGGTAATCGCGCGCGTCCAAGCCGCGAATCATGCCGGCTCCACATGCTGCCCCATAATCCCCGCAGGGCGAGCGGTACCACCGCCACCGGGCATTTCGCAAGAATCTTCTCGATGCCGGACCGGAACGCGGCGATCTCGCCGTTGATGCTCAGACTGCCTTCCGGGAACACGCATACCAGCTCGCCTTCGGCCAACGCGGCATCGATGCTTGCGAACGCGCGTTCGAGCAGCGCCGGGTTTTCTTTCGCGCCGGCGATCGGAATGGCTTTCGCCGTGCGGAACACGAAACTCAACAGCGGGATGCGGAATATCTTGTGGTACATCACGAAGCGCACCGGGCGGCGCACACTGCCCATGATGATCAGCGCGTCCATATAGCTGACGTGGTTGCATACCAACAGCGCCGCGCCTTCATCGGGAATGCGATCGAGTCCTTCGCTACGCACGCGATAGAGCACGCTGATCAGCAGCCAGTCGACAAAGCGCATCAGGAATTCGGGCACCAGCGCGAAGATCCATGCCGTCACCGCGGCGTTGAGCAACGCGGTCGCCAGGAACAATTGCGGGATGCTCAGGCCCAGACGCAGTAGGCCGAGGCCGAACAACGCGGCGGCGACCAGGAAGATCGCGTTGATGATGTTGTTGCCGGCGATCACGCGCGACAGTTCGCTGCGTTCACTGCGGCTCTGCACCAGCGCAAACAGCGGCACGATATAAAAGCCGGCGAACAGACCGATCAGCGCGAGATCGAGTGCGATGCGCCAATGCCCCGGCGCGCGCAGGAACGCCCATGCATCGAGGCCGTGCGCGATGGCCGGGGCGTGCTGCGCAAAGTACAAATCGATGCCGAATACCGTCATGCCGAGCGCGCCCAATGGCACCAAGCCGATCTCGACCTTGTGTCCGGAAAGTCTCTCGCACAGCAGCGACCCCGCGCCGACGCCGACCGAAAATAGCGTCAGCACCAAGATCTCGACGCTGGCGCCGCCGCCGAGAAACAGCTTGGTGTAATTCGGCAACTGCGCGGTCACCACGCCGCCGAAGAACCAGAACCAGGAAATCCCGAGCACGGCGTTGAACACCGCGCGCTTCTTCGCGACGAAACGGATCGCACGTGCGCTTTCGGTGAAGGGGTTCCAGTTGAAGCGCAGCCCCGGCGCGGTCGCCTGTGCGCGCGGGATCGCGCAACTCGCGACGTATCCGATTAGCGCCACGCCGATCACCAGCGCCGCCGACAGCCACGGCCCGGCGCCGTGTGTCGCCATCGTCGCACCGCCCGCGATCATGCCGACCAGGATCGCGATCGAGGTGCCCATCTCGACCAGCCCGTTTCCGCCGACCAGCTCCGGTGGTTCAAGCACCTGCGGCAGGATCGCGTACTTGATCGGCCCGAACACCGTCGAGTGCAGTCCCATCAGAAACAATACCGTCAGCAGCAGCGCGGGGCTGGCGATATGGAAGCCCCACGCGGCGATGCACATCGCACCGATCTCGAACAGCTTGACGTAGCGAATCAGCCGGCTCTTCTCGAACTTCTCCGCCAGTTGTCCCGCGCTTGCGGAGAAAAGAAAAAACGGCAGGATGAACAGAGCCGGCGCCAAATTGGAATAGAACGATACCTTTGCATCCGACAAGCCGAGCTGGAACGCCACCAGCACGATCGTCGCATTGCGGAATGCGTTGTCGTTGAACGCGGAGAGCGCCTGCGTCACGAAGAACGGCGCGAAGCGGCGCGTGCGAAGCAGGGCGAATTGGCTCATTGCCGATCCTTCGCGTCATTCCTGCAAATAAAGGAAATCCAGTCAGGCACCGCAAGGGTGGACTCTCTGGACGGCCAACTTAGATCGTCTAATTCGAAATGGCTTGCAGAGAAATGTCGACTCCATCAAGTTTGGCCATCTGAAGATTAACGAGAGCACTTGGTTGCGCTGTATATGTCACGCGTAAGCGAGTTGCCGTCCCATTTCATCGTGAGATCTAACCACCCGCCCTTGTTCACGGCGTTGTCCAGCGTATAGGGGTGCGGAATAGGGCCTTGGGAATCGATACCAATTACTTCTACCTTCCGCTGCTTGGAACCAATCCTGCTACAGATACACAACGGTGCAAATATCCGCACTGCCAAATCCGCCGGTTTGCGTTGTCTCAGCACTTGCCAACCACTTTCCATTCGGAGAGCGAAGCACAGCTTTCCACACCGTGAAATCATCCAAGCTGACAATACCCCTTTCCAAGTCAAGAATCAGGCCAAGGATGGCCGTCAACAAGCGAGCATTCCAGCGTCGTGCATGACGCCGAGCATCGCAGCGCCAAGCGGGAGGAAGACGCGCATGTTCGAGCACAAGGATGTGCGAGTTCGCGCCGGCCCGCTTGGCGCGAGAAGCACAGGGCAGTCGAGACAACACGATGTTGTCGAGACCGTCATGTCCGCGCGCGACGGCTTTGGTTACTTTCCCTGAAAGGAAAGTAACTCCGCTCGCGGCAGCGAGCGGAACCACGGCAATCTTGCGATCGCATCGCGCCATCCAGCGCAAGGCGACTGGATTCCGGCCTGCGCCGGAATGACGAGCAAGGCAAGTTACTTGCGCGGCAGCGCCCGATACCCGATATCGCGCCGGTAAAACCCTCCAGGCAGATGGATGCGCTCCAGCGCCGCATACGCGCGGTCGCGTGCTTGCGATAAATGATCACCCAATGCACAGACGGTCAGCACACGCCCGCCCACGCTGACAAAGCGGCCTTGGTCGGCTAGCTCGGTGCCGGCGTGAAAGACTTTGACATCGTCGCCGAAGTCCGCGTCGAGCCCTTCGATCACATCGCCGCTGCGCGGCGTACCGGGGTAACCATGCGCGGCCAGCACAACACCCAATGACGGCTGCGGATCCCATTCGGCCTGCGCGCGGTCGAGCCGTCCATCCAACGCTGCTTCGATCAAATCCAATAGATCGGATTTCAAGCGCAACAGGATCGGTTGGGTTTCCGGATCGCCCAGACGCGCATTGAACTCGATCACCTTCGGCGCGCCGTACTTGTCGATCATCAACCCCGCATAGAGGAAACCGATGAAGGGCGCGCCTTCGGCGGCCATGCCGCGCAGGGTCGGTTCGATGACCTCGCGCAAAATGCGCTGTTCGACTGCGCGCGTCACCACCGGCGCGGGCGAATACGCGCCCATGCCGCCGGTGTTGGGGCCCAAGTCGCCCTCGTCGCGGCGCTTGTGATCCTGACTCGATGCCATCGGCAACGCGTGCGTACCGTCGCTGATCACGATGTAGCTGGCTTCCTCGCCGTCGAGGAACTCCTCGATCACCACGCGCGCGGAAGCTGCGCCGAACGCATGCGCGCCGAGCATGTCGTGCAGCGCCTGTTCGGCATCGGCGATCGTCAATGCCACCACCACGCCCTTGCCGGCGGCCAGGCCATCGGCCTTGATCACGATCGGCGCGCCGTGCTGCCGCACGTAAGCGAGTGCGGGGTTCAATTCGGCGAAGACCGCGTAGCGCGCGCTCGGGATGTTGTGGCGTTGCAGAAAGTCTTTCGCAAACGCTTTCGAACCTTCCAATTGTGCCGCGAGTCGGCGCGGGCCGAAACAGCGCAGTCCGGCGGCGCGGAACGTGTCGACGATGCCCGCGACCAGCGGCGCTTCCGGGCCGACCACGGTGAGATCAATGTGATTTTCACGCGCAAATTTCAAGAGACCGTCGACATCGTTCATCGCGATCGCGACATTGCACACGCGCCGCTCGCGCGCGGTGCCGGCGTTACCGGGTGCGACGAGGATTTCGCTCACACGCGGCGATTGCGCCAGTTTCCAGGCCAGTGCGTGCTCGCGGCCGCCTGAGCCGATCACGAGAAGTTTCATTGCGGGACGGTGAGCGACGGAAGATCGCGCATTCTAGCGGCGCAACATTTCCATCAACGCCGCGCGCGGCAGTTTGCTGGTTTCGGAACGCGGCAACTCGTCGACCCGTTTCAACGGACGCGGCAGGAACACCGGATCCAGACCCAAGCGCAGCGCGTCGAGGATCTGCTGCGAGGTCAAACCCGGCGCGACCGCCAGCGCGGCGATCCGACGCACGCCGTTTGGTTCGGGTTCGTCGAGCTGGAATACCACGCCGTCGCGCACGCCGGGCACGGCCAGCAATCGTTTGGTGAGATCGCCGAGCGAGGCGCGCTTGCCGGCGATCTCCAGGAGATCCGCGTTGCGTCCGCACAGCCGGAAGCGTCCGCAATCCGATACGTCAACCAGATCGGCCAGCACCACCGGTTCCATCAATTGGGGTGCGTCGACCTGCGCGCCATCGGGCTGCGGATGCAGCGCGACGCCCGGATACAACGTCCACAATTCTTCCGCCGCGGTGCGACGGTGCGCGATCACGCAGGTTTCGGTGGAACCGAACACCTCTTGCACCGGGGTGGCGAACAGCTTTTCCGCGGCGCGCGCCAACTCCGGCGGCATCGGCGCTGTGGCGGAGACGATCGCGGCCAATGGCGGCAGCGGTTCGCCGTGTTCCACCAGCGCGCGCAGATGCACCGGTGTCGTCACCAACACGCGTGGCGCGGGAATTTCCTCCAACGCGCGCGTCACCTCGCACGGGAAGAATGGCCGCGCGGCGTGCACGCTGGCTTCCGCGAACAGCGGCAACAGCACCGAGAACTCCAGGCCGTACATGTGCTGCGGCGGCACGGTCGCGACCACGTGATAAGGCGCACCGGCCAAGCCCAACAGCAACGCATTGTTGTGCGCGCTGCTGATGCCGATTTTTTCCCAACGCTTGGGGTTCGCCTTCGGCACGCCGGTGGAACCCGATGTGTAGGCGACCGCGACGGTCAGGTCGCCGTCGACGGAAGCGTTCAATGTTGCATCCCCGTTCGTCAAATCGAACGGCTCGAAACGCAGGTAATGCGGCGGCGCCGGGTCCAGCGCGACATCGCCCAGCGTGTAACTGCCTGGATGCGTGGCCAGCACTTCGTCGATCGCGTGCGGCGCACGAGAGGGCGGCAGCAGGTTGGTCTGTCCACGAACGCTGAGTGCGGCGAACGCTACCAGGAACGCATAGCGGTCTTCGCAAAGGTTGATCGCGGCCGGCGCCTCCGGCAAGCGCGCCGCGAGTGCGCCGACCTCGAGGAGAAATTCGGCCACGCGCACGTCGCGGCCGTTGCGCCAGGCGATCGTGCGCGCGGGATCCGCCGCGCGAAGCAACGGCAACAGACGCTGCGGCGCTCGAACCTCGGTGGTTTCAAAAACGACGGCCATGTTCCCCGTATCCCCCGAATTTCACGATGCGCGCAGTTTAGGCCGAATCGGCCGCGCGTTGCCTTAACGTCCGCATCCCCATCGGCGCGCGTTCACGGGCGAATCATAGCGCCTGTCAGGGCGTCGGCAAGCGGGGTGGGCTTCTCGAGACCGCCGGTCGGGCCATCCAGCACGGCGACCAATTGATCGCCGAACATCGCGGCAATTTCTTCGGCATTACGCGCGGGCGCCTGACCGTGGCGGTTCGCGCTGGTGGAAACGATCGCGCCGCCGAAGGCCACGCAAAGAGCGGCGGCGGGGGGGTGCGCGGTGACGCGCAAGGCAATGCCCGGATGCGAACCGGCGATCCAATCCGGCACGCGCGGCGAGCGCGGAAACACCCACGTGTACGGTCCCGGCCAAGTCGCGCGTGCGCGATCAAGAGCTTCGGTCGGTGCGTCGCCGATCCATTCCGCGATCTGTTCGAAGTCCGCCGCGATCAGCAGCACGCCCTGTTCAGGCGGACGTTGTTTGATCTCGAACAATCGTTCGAAGGCGGCACGGTTGTCGGGATCGCAGCCCAGCCCGAACACCGCCTCGGTCGGATAGGCGAGCACGCCGCCGGCGCGCAGCAGGTTGGCCGCGGATTCGATCTCGCGACGTTGAATCGACGCATCGTTCACCCGCCGGAATCCTGCGCGTTATCCGCTGGTGGGGGCGCCGCGCGTTTAGCGACGACCTTCTTCGCCATGGTGTTTTCCGCGCCGGTCTTTTCCGCTGTCGATTTGCGTGTCGTTTTCTTGACGGCGGCTTTATTCTTGGCAGCGGGTTTCGCGTCGCCGCTTGCCGCGTTCACGACGGCCTTTTTCGTCGAGGTTTTCTTGAAAGCGGTCTTCCTCCCGCCGCGGCGCGGTCGTGCGAGCGCCGTTTCCAGCAATGCCTTGCAATCTTCCAGCGTCAGCGATTTAGGTTCGCGCTCTTTCGGTATGCGCGCGTTCTTCTCGCCATCGGTGATGTAGGGGCCGTAACGGCCGTTCAACACCTGGGTGCCATCACCGAAATCGGCGATCACGCGGTTGGCGATCAGTTCTTGCCTCTCGCGGATCAATTCCTGTGCCCGCTGCAGCGTGACCGTGTGTGGATCGTCCTCTTCCTTGAGTGATGCATACAACTTGCCCTGGCGAACGAAAGGCCCGAACCGGCCGATGCCGGCGCTGATCGTCTCGCCATCGGACGCGGCGCCCAGTTCGCGCGGGAGCTTGAACAATTCCAACGCCTGCACGAGTTCGATCGTGTGCATGCTCTGGCCCGGCAGCAAGGACGCGAACTGCAGCGTCTCGTCCACATCCTTGTCGCCGAGCTGCGCGTAAGGCCCGTAACGCCCCAACCGCACCGACACCGGTCTGCCGGATTTCGGATCCTTGCCCAGTTCGCGTGCGCCGCTGGCTTCGGAGCGATCGACCGACTCGGTTTTCTCGTCGACCAGCGCCTTGAACGGCTGCCAGAACTTTTCAAGCAGCGGTTTCCATTCCTCCTCGCCGCGGCTAACCGCGTCCAGTTCATCCTCGAGCTTGGCGGTGAAATCGTAATCGACGTATTGGGTGAAATGTCCGGTCAGGAACTTCGCCACTGCGCGGCCGACATCGGTCGGCTTGAAGCGACGCGCATCCAGCGTAACGTATTCGCGCCCGAGCAGGGTCTGGATGATACTGGCATACGTCGAAGGGCGTCCGATGCCGTATTCCTCCAGCGTCTTGACCAGACTGGCTTCTGAATAGCGCGGCGGCGGTTCGGTGAAATGCTGCGCGGCGACGATATCGGACAATGGCACGTCCTCGCCGATTTTCAGCGCCGGCAGCTTGCGCGCTTCCTCGTCGTCGTCGGATTTCTGGTCGCGGCCTTCCTCGTAAACGGCTAGAAAGCCAGGATCGACCACCGTGGTGCCGGTAGCACGGAAGCCCGCATCCTTGCCGCACGGGAATTCGATCGCGACGGTGTTCAACGTGGCCGGCTTCATCTGGCAGGCGACCGCGCGCTTCCAGATCAACTCGTAGAGTTTCTGCTGATCGGGCGTCAAATACGCGGCGACAGATTTCGGCGTGCGCAAGGCCGAGGTGGGCCGGATCGCCTCGTGCGCTTCCTGCGCATTTTTCGATTTGGTCTTGTAAACCATCGCGTGTTCGGGCAAGCCTTGCTTGCCGTATTCGCGTTCGATCGTCGCGCGCAATTCGCCGATCGCCTCACCCGACAGGTGCGTGGAGTCGGTGCGCATGTAGGTGATCAGCCCGACCGAACCTTCCGCGCCAAGGGTCACGCCCTCATACAGACCTTGCGCGATGCGCATGCTGCGCGCCGTGGACAGTCCGAGCTTGCGCGCGGCTTCCTGTTGCAAGGTCGATGTCGTGAACGGTGGTGAAGGCCGGCGCTGGCGTTGCTTGCTCTGGATGTCGGCGACGATCAGCTTGCCGTTTGCGGCTTGCAACAACACTTCACGCGCCGCGTGCGCGTCGCGCGTGTTGTTGAGGTCGAACTGCTCGAACTTCTTGCCGTGCAGTTTGACGAGACGCGCGGTGAACGCGCCGTCAGTGTGCGCAAGTTGCGCCTCCATCGACCAGTATTCGCGTGGCTTGAAAGCCTCGATCTCCTCTTCGCGCTCCACGATCATGCGCAGCGCGGGCGATTGCACACGCCCGGCCGACAGCCCGCGCTGCACCTTGCGCCACAACACCGGCGAGAGATTGAAGCCGACCAGATAATCCAGTGCGCGGCGGGCCTGCTGCGCGTCCACCAGATCGTGCGAGAGCTTGCGCGGATGCGCCACGGCTTCCTTGATCGCGCGGGGGGTGATTTCGGAAAACACCACGCGGTGCACGTCGCGGTCTTTCAGCAGACCCCGCTCGCGCAGGATCTCGCTAATGTGCCAGGAGATCGCCTCGCCTTCACGGTCGAGGTCGGTCGCCAGATAAATCGTGTCGGCGGCTTTCGCGGCCTTGGCGATCGCCTCGACGTGGCGCTCGTTCTTCTCGATCAGCGCGTAGTCCATCGCGAAGCCGTGTTCGGTGTCGACCGCGCCTTCCTTGGGCACCAGATCCCGCACATGGCCATACGAGGCCAGCACGTGGAAGTCGGCGCCCAGGTATTTGTTGATCGTCTTGGCCTTGGCAGGCGACTCGACGATAAGCAGGTTTTTGGCCATTGGGGTTACAGAATCGACGCCGGTCAGGGTGGCGCCCTATTTATAGTGAGCACACGTCGGGGCGGTCGCTGTCAAGCGCAATCTTCAAAACAGCCGCTGCCAGCGGCCATTGGCGGCAGGCGCCACCGCGCCTTCGAGTTCCAAAAGCAGCAGCATCGAGGACAGCGCCGCAGGGCTCAAGTTCGTGCGCGCGGCCAGTTCGTCCAGCGCGGCCGGCGCCTCGTCCAGCGCGGCCAGCAAGCGGGTGTAATCGGGATCGGCACGACGACCGCCGCCTATTGGTGGAGCGGCTTCTGCGTCGCTTGCGGGCACGTCCAACCGCGCCCGCAATTCCGCACCCAGCGCTCGCGCCGGGTTGCTGAGCGCCTCGATCACCTCGCCGCTGGTCTCGACCAATCGCGCGCCATCGCGGATCAATCGATGGCACCCGCGCGCCAGCGGGTTGTGGATCGAACCGGGCAGCGCGAACACCTCTCGCCCGGCTTCGCCTGCCAGCCTTGCCGTGACCAGCGAACCAGACTGCAAACCGGCCTCGACCACGAGCGTACCCAGCGCCAATCCCGCGATCAGCCGGTTACGTTGCGGAAAATGCGCTGGCAGCGCCGGCGTGCCGAGCGGATATTCAGACACGATGGCCCCGCTTTCGGCGATCCTGGCCGCGAGATCACGGTGTTTGCGCGGATAAACCAGGTCCGCGCCGGTGCCGATCACGGCCACAGTGGCGCCCTTGGCATCCAGCGCGCCGGCGTGCGCGGCGCCGCCGATGCCGTCGGCCAAGCCGCTGGTTACGGTCAGACCGGCGCGGGCGAAAGCCCGTGCGAAATTGCGCGCGGTGGTCAAGCCCTGCGCGCTGGCGCTGCGGGCGCCGACCACCGCGATCTGCGCGCCCAGCAAAAGCCCTGGATTACCGATCACGAACAACGCCGCCGGCGGTTGCGGAATCTGTGCGAGTTGCGGCGGGAAATCCGCGTCGATGAAACGCAGCAGTCGATGATTCGGGTGATCGAGCCAGGCGAGATCGGCGTCGATCAGCGCGGCGTCGGGCGATTCGATCCAGGCCAGCGCGTCGTGGCCCAATGCCAGATCATTGCGCAGGCGGCGCGCCTGTGCGCAGGCCGCGTGCGCGGAACCCGCGCTTTCGATCAGCGCGCGCAACATGGCCGGCCCGATGCCCGGCGCGCGCAGCAAGTCGAGCCAAGCGCGGATGTCGTCGGTTTCCATGGGAACAGTTTAGGAGAACCGCAAAAACAAACGGCGCGACTCGCGCCGCGCCGTTGTGTCAAACAAAGCCGACGTTGTCGTCGACGCTTATTCCGGCAACTGCAAAGTATCCCAGATATGCGCGGGCCGGATG
>JBDTAJ010000173.1:0-5247 GCA_039924705.1 Rhodanobacteraceae bacterium | reverse complement strand
GTGACGCTTTTCTGCGACGAGGGCGAAAAATACCTGAGCGAATACTTCATGGACGGCCAGTCATCGCCGGTGGAAGCCGGTCATTTCAAGTGAATGCGAGTAACACCTACTCTGTGGCAAGGACGGTGACGTATGACCGCGATCGAACTCAAGCGCGTGTATTTGCCGCCTTCACCCGCCGACGGCTACCGCCTGCTGGTGGGGCGCGTCTGGCCAAGAGCGCTGACCAAAAAGAGGTCTGCGGTGGACCGCTGGCTGCGTGACGTGGCGCCCACGACGGCGCTGCGCAAATGGTTCGGACATCAATCGGAGAAATGGCCCGAGTTCAAGCGCCGTTATCTCGCGGAGCTGGGTTCCAATTGCGAGGCCACGCGCGCATTGATGGATATCGTGAAGGCACACCATCGCGTCACCCTCCTGTTCGGCGCCCACGACGAGAAGCGCAATCAGGCGGTGGTGATTGCCGCATATCTGAAACGCCGCCTGCAGCATCAGCGCGCATCACCCTCGTCAGACAGACTTCAAGGAGACAGGCGATGACACACCCGATTTTCCCGGAACCTTCCGCTGCCGCATCGGCACGTCGCAAGGCCCTGGCGCCGAAACAACTGGAAGCCTTCCAGGCCTTCAGTCGGCAAGTGTTCGGCGACGGCGCGCTGCCTGAAAAAACCAAACAATTGATCGCGGTCGCAGTCGCGCATACCACCCAGTGCCCTTACTGCATCCGCGGCCATACGCGTGCGGCACTGCGCACCGGTTCGACTCCGGAAGAGATCATGGAGGCCATCTGGGTCGCGGCCGAGATGCGGGCCGGCGGCGCCTATGCGCATTCCGTCCTGGCCCTGGACGAGATGGAGCGCGCCTCGGAATGACCGCCGCACATGAATCTGGCGTCAGTGAGCAAGCAAATATTAAAACGATTATGGATCAAAGACATATCAATAAATTTCGTAAGCAAGTCCAAAACATCGAATGAGCGGGACATTGTTCATCGTGGCCGCGCCGTCCGGCGCCGGCAAATCCACCCTGGTCAACGCGTTGCTGGCGCGCGAGCCGGGTATCGCGTTGTCGATTTCGCACACCACGCGCGCGCCGCGACCTGGCGACGAGAACGGCAAGCATTATCATTTCGTCGACCGCGCGACGTTCGAGCGCATGATCGCGCATGGTGATTTCCTGGAACACGCGGTAGTGTTCGGCAATCTCTATGGCACCTCGCGCGAAAGCGTGTTGCCGGAACTTGCCGCCGGCCGCGATGTGCTGCTGGAAATCGATTGGCAGGGTGCGCGCCAAGTGCGCGCGGCGATGCCGGATTGCGTGAGCATTTTCATTCTGCCGCCATCGCGCGCGGAGCTGGAACGCCGATTGCGCTCGCGCGCGTCCGACGACGAGGCAACCATCGCGCGCCGCTTGGCCGATTCGCGTGAGGAGCTCGCACACGCCGACGAGTTCGACTGCATCGTGGTCAACGACGTTTTCGATGTCGCACTGGAACAATTGAGCGCGAGCGTGCGCGCGGTACGCGCGGGCGAGCCGCTCAAGTGCGAGCGGCACGAGGCGCTGATCGCCCGGTTGCTCGCGGGTTGATGCAGGAACCGCTTGGCGCTTCCGCGCCGCTGCGCTAACGTGGCGCGCTTATGTCGATCACCGTTCCGTCCATCGCAACCGACAACGCCAACGCGCTGGTAGAAGTGCGCGATCTGCACACGCGCTTGGGCGGAAAGATTATTTTCGACGGCTTGAGCCTGGACGTGCCGCGCGGCAGCGTGACCGCGGTCATGGGGCCGAGCGGCACCGGCAAGACCACGCTGCTGCGACACCTCACCGGGCAATTGCGCGCGGATTCGGGCAGCGTGCGGGTGGATGATCTGGAAGTCGTCGACCTTTCGCGCAATCAATTGTTCGCACTGCGCGAACGGATCGGATTTTTATTTCAAAACTCGGCGCTGCTGACCGATTTCTCCGTGTTCGAGAACGTTGCGTTTCCGCTGCGCCAGCACGCGAATCTTCCGGAAGTATTGATCCGCAACATCGTGCTGACCAAGTTGCAGGCGGTCGGGTTGCGCGGCGCGGCGACATTGATGCCCAGCGAGTTGTCCGGCGGCATGGCGAGGCGGGTGGCGCTGGCGCGCGCGATCGTGTTCGATCCGATGCTGATCCTGTATGACGAGCCGTTCGTGGGGCTCGATCCGATCGCGCTGAACCAGGTGCTGCGGCTGATCCGCACGCTCAATCACACACTCGGCATCACCTCGATCCTGGTCGCGCACGAGTTGTCCGCGATCCGATTGGTCGCCGATCGCGTGTACCTGATCGCCAACGGCAAGCTGGTCGCGAAAGGCGCGCCGGACCAACTCGCGCGCGACGATTCGCCGTGGACGCGGCAGTTCTTCGGCGGTGAAGCCGACGGCCCGGTGCCGTTCCATTATCCGGCGCCCGATTACGCGCAGGAACTCGGGTTCGCCCCGTCGGCCAGCGGAGCGCGCGCGCCATGAACGCGCAACCGCAAGGTAACGGATTGCGACATAACTGGTTGCTGCAGGGCATCGCACAGGTCGGCGAGTGTGGCCTGTTTTTCGTCGCGATCCTCGTCGCGTTGCTCAAGAGCTTGCGTTACTGGCGCGAAACCTGCCGGCAGGTCTGGTTCGTCGGCGCGATGAGCCTGGTCATCATCATGACCTGCGGCCTGTTCGTCGGCATGGTGCTGGCCTTGCAGTTGTATTACACGCTGTCGATCTTCGGGGGCACCGCCGCGCTCGGCACCGTGGTTGCGCTCTCGCTGTTCCGCGAATTGGGACCGGTGGTGACCGCGCTGTTGTTCGCCGGACGCGCCGGCACCGCGGTCACGGCGGAGATCGGCTTGATGCGCGCGACCGATCAATTGGACGCGATGGAAATGATGGCGGTCGATCCGCTGGCGTACGTGATCGCGCCGCGTTATCTCGCCGGCATCATCGCGATGCCGCTCTTGATGTGCCTGTTCAACGCGCTGGGCATTCTCGGTGGCCACTTCGTCGGGGTGACCTGGCTCGGCATCGACAACGGCACTTTCTGGGGCAACATGACTTCCACCGTGGATTTGTGGAGAGACGTTCTGGACGGCGTGTGGAAGAGCATCGCGTTCGGCGCGGTGGTTACGCTGATCGCGGTGTACCAGGGTTACAACGCACCGCCGACCAGCGAGGGCGTGGCGTATTCGACCACGCGCACGGTGGTGTTTTCGTCCATCGTCATATTGGCGGTGGATTTTGTGATGACGGCATTTTTGACTTGAAGCAACGGATAAATTGTCTATGAACGCACGACCCTCCTACGCCATCGGCACCGGTTTGTTTATCCTGCTTGGCTTCGTGGCGCTCGCGTATCTCGCTACGCAGACGACCTCGGTCGCCAACGTGCATCACGGCGACAGTTATGCGTTGAAGGCGCGCTTCTCCAACATTGGCCAGTTGAAGAACGGCGCGCCGGTCAAGATCGCCGGCGTGCGGGTGGGTTCGGTGCAATCGATCCAGCTCGAGCGCGGCAAGATGGATGCACTGGTGATGCTGGCGATCGACAAAAAATACGACGACATTCCCGACGACAGCGCCGCGGCGATATTCACCAGCGGTTTACTGGGCGACCAGTACGTTGGCCTGCAACCCGGTGGTTCGCCGGACGCATTGAAAAACGGCGACGAACTGATCTTGACGCAATCGGCGATGCAGCTCGAGGACCTGATCGGCAAGTTCCTGGTCAATGGCGGCCCCAAGGCCGGCAACGGCGGCAATGAATCCAATTCCTCGCAAACTCCACCATCCAACTCCTCATCATCCCCGCCAAAACCGGCATCTTCCGGCGGCTGAGCAACGCATACTTTTCAGGAGACATCCATGTTGCGCATTTTTCGTTTCGCGTTGATTGCCGTGATCGCGGGTTTCGCCGGCGTCGCGCCGGCGTTCGCGGATCAAGCGTCATTGCCCACGGCCACGCCGCAGCAAGTCGTGCAGGGCATCGCCGACGATCTTGGCCGCGCGCTTGATGGCCATCGCGACGCATTGCGCCGCGATCCCGATCGCCTGATCAAGGTGATCGACGGGATCCTGCTGCCGCATTTCGATGTCGATTACGCCTCCTTGCTGGTGCTCGGCACGCACGCGCGCGAAGCCACGCCCGATCAGCGCGAGCGCTTCTCGCGTGCTTTCTACAACTCGATCACGCATCGTTACGCGCAAGGCCTGCTCAACTACACCAAGGGCCGCGTCAAGGTGCTGTCGGCCGACAGCGACATGAATCCCAAGCGCAGCGTCGTTCGCACGCAAGTGCTGCTGGAAGACGGCAAGACGCTGTCGGTCGATTACGCGTTCCGCAAGACCGCCAGCGGCGACTGGAAAGCCTACGACGTGATCATCGAGGGCATTTCCTACGTCACCAATTACCGCAACCAGGTCGATGCGGAAATCCAGAAGGAAGGCATCGAGGGATTGATCACGCGCCTGCAATCGCAGGGCGCCGCGGCGATCGATCAGATGCAGAAGCAGGCGCAGCAGTGAGAAATCCCTGAAAACCTACTGCGCTCGGCATCTCGGCCGCCGGCGGTACTCGGAATCCTCATGTATTGACCTATACACTCCGGTTCCTGCGCTCCGGCGCTCCAGGGCTCCGGCGGCGGCCAACTTGCCTTCACTCGCGACGGTTTTGAGGGATTTCTAAACTATGAAAACTTCACGAAAGACCGAAGCCGGCGTGCACTGCAAAAATCCGGACCAAAACACGTTGGCACTATCCGGCGCGCTGACTTTCGCGACCGCCGCGCACGCGCTAGCCGATGCCGGCCGCGCATTGGCGCATGGTGCGCAAACGCGGCTCGATCTGGCCGAGGTGACTGGCGCCGACAGTGCGGGGCTGGCATGCGTGTTGGCGTTGATCGCGGACGCCAGCCGCGCCGGACGACGGCTGATCGTGGTCAATCTGCCGGAAGGCTTGCGGGCACTGGCGCAGGTATGCGGCGTGGAGCCGTTGCTCGGCGCAGTTTGACACCGTCATTCCGGCGCAGGCCGGAATCCAGTGACTTTATCGCAAGATTGTCTTAGTTTCGCTGGCTGCCGCGAGCGTGCGACTTTTGTTTCGGCAAAAGCCGCCAATACCATCGCGCGCGGGCATGACGGCCTTGCGACTTCCTTGTAACTGCGGCTGCCCTGCGCTTCTCGCGCCAAGCGGGCCGGCGCGAACTCGCACATCCCGTGCTCGAACATGCGCGCCTTGTTC
>JBDTAJ010000172.1:0-7955 GCA_039924705.1 Rhodanobacteraceae bacterium | reverse complement strand
AGCACGGTGTCGGGCGCCGGAGACTTGCACCATTCGATGATCGCCGCGGAGCCGTCCCTGTCCGGGCGACCGGTCGGCAGCCGTAATTCGATCAATCGCTGCGTGGCGAACAGCGACAGGCTGGCGGTGACGCGCGCGAGCTGGTTCCAGTCGAACCTCGCCTCGACATCCAGTACCTCGCGTTCGCTGTGACCCAATGCACGGGCGCGGGCGCGCAATGCGTCGCCGGCTTCCTGCAGCAGCAGCGGTTCCTCGCCGGCGAGCAGATACACGCTCGCCAAATCACTGCGGGCAAGCGATTTGTAGAAGACTTCCAGCGTGGTGGCCATCTTGCCTTGACTCAACCCGATGACGACGGACCCGCGGGCATCGCGGCCGACGAATCGCTCACGGGCGACACCAGCGTGCCCTTGCGCCCCGCCGCCTCCAGCCGGCGCAGGATCGAATCGACCGCTTCGCGCACCAGGTCGCGTTGCAGCACTTCGGTTTGTGCGGCGGTGCCGACCGCTTGGAACGGATCGAAGGTGAACTCGTGCGACAGATCGATCATCTGCTTCGGCAATACGACCTCGCCGCTGCCGTCTTTCAGCAAGAATTCGACGTGGTAACGCACCGCGTATTCGCCCACGCGCGCAAAGCCGGTGGAGGTCAAAACGTCGGTTCGGAACGCCTGCACCGGGACGTCCAGTTCTGCCACGCCGGGCGAAGCGGCGTCGAGCACCCGCACCTTGCGCGCCTGCAATGCGCGCGCCAGTTCACGCGGGAACTCGCCGTTGCCCGAGACCTTGAGATACACCTGTTGCTGCATCGATAGCGGCAACGCCGCGCTCTGGCGCAGATGGAAGCCGCAGGCGGAGAGCGCAAGTGTGAGAACGATCCAACCGAATTTGCGTGGCAACTTCATGGGAAATCCTTAGGGGCGCCATACACCATTGACCGTTCGCGCTGAGCGTAGCTCGCACTGCAAGCGAAGTCGAAGCGTCTCGTTACGCCGTCCCCTCCCCCGCCACGATATTCACGATCTTGCCCGGCACCACGATCACCTTGCGCACGTTCTGTCCGGCGATCGCGCGCGCCACCGACGGTTCGGACAACGCTTGCATTTCCGCTTCTTCGCGGGAGGCATCAGGCGCAAGTTCGATGGTGCCGCGCAATTTGCCGTTGACTTGCACCGCGAGCGTCACGCGATCGCGCAGCAGCGCTTCGCGCTCGGCCTTGGGCCACGGTTGATCCTCGATCAGCGTTTCCGGATGCCCCAGCGCCTGCCACAACGCATGACTCGCGTGCGGGGTGAAGGGATTGAGCAGCAGCACCATCGCCTGCAGCGCTTCATGGCGCACCGCGCGGCCCTGCTCGCTCACGTCGTCGAACTTCGACACGTGATTGAGCAGTTCCATCAGCGCCGCGATTGCGGTGTTGAAAGCATGGCGGCGGCCGATGTCGTCGCCGACCTTAACGATGGTTTCGTGCGTTTGTCGCCGCAGCGTTTTTTGCGCGGCGTTCAATGCGGCGGGATCGACTGGCGGATGATCCGGCTGCGAAACGTGCGTCGTCACCTCGCGCCAGAACCGGCGCAGAAACCGCGCCATGCCTTCCACGCCGGCCTCGTTCCATTCCAGCGATTGCTCAGGCGGCGCGGCAAACATCGAAAACAAGCGCACCGTGTCGGCGCCGTACTTGTCGATCATGGTCTGCGGATCGACGCCATTGTTTTTCGATTTCGACATTTTTTCGGTGGCTCCGATCCAAACCGGCAAGCCGTCGGCTTTCAAAGTCGCGCCAATCACATGCCCACGCTCATTGCGCTGGACATTGACCTCGGAAGGGTTTATCCAGTCGCGCTTTCCCGAGTCGCGAGTCCCGAGTTCCGAATCCCGATAAAACGTCTCCGCCACCACCATCCCCTGGCACAGCAAATTGGTCGCCGGTTCGCGCGAATGCAGCAAGCCGGCGTCGCGCAGCAACTTGTGATAGAAACGGAAGTACAAGAGATGCAGGATCGCGTGCTCGATGCCGCCGATGTATTGATCGACCGGCAACCAGTAATCCGCGCGCGCATCGACCTGCGTCTCGGCGCCGGGGCTGGTGTAGCGTGCGTAATACCAGCTCGACTCCATGAAGGTGTCGAAGGTGTCGGTCTCGCGTTCCGCAGGTTCTCCGCATTCAGGACAAACTGTGTTGCGCCATTGCGGATCGGATTTCAGCGGCGATTGCACGCCGGAGAACGCGACATCTTCCGGCAACACCACCGGCAATTGCTCTTCGGGTACCGGCACCGCGCCGCACCGGTCGCAATGGATGATCGGGATCGGGCAACCCCAGTAGCGCTGGCGGGACACGCCCCAGTCGCGCAGCCGCCAGTGCACCGTGCGCGCGCCGCAGCCGTCGGCTTCCAATTTTTCCGCGAGGGCCGTCAGCGCGCCATCGAAATCCAAGCCGGAGAAATCCTGTGAATTCACCAACATGCCGTGCTCGGTAAAAGCGCTTTCTTGCTCGATCCGGCGTGCGAACGCGGTCAGCCGATCTTCGAGGCCAACACGATCGCTGCCCGATTCGGGTGCAATCCCGCCGAGCGCCACCGACATCGGATCGAACGCGACCGCAGCGCGTTCACCCAGCGCGCGCAGCGCGTCGGCGGTGTCGGCATCGGCGATCACGATTTTCTTTGGCAAGCGATACTTGGTCGCGAATTCCCAATCGCGCTGGTCGTGCGCGGGCACCGCCATCACAGCTCCGGTGCCATAGCCCATCAACACGAAATTGGCGACCCAGATCGGCAACTTCTCGCCGCTCACCGGATGGATCGCGACAAGGCCCGTGTCGATGCCGCGTTTTTCCTGGGTCTCCAGTTCCGCTTCCGAGACGCCGCCGTGCCGGCATTGCTCGACGAATGCGGCAATCGCGGGATTGTTGCGCGCGGCAGCGTGCGCCAGCGGATGTTCCGCCGCAATCGAAACGAAAGTGACGCCCATCAACGTGTCGGGCCGCGTGGTGAACACCGAGAGCGGCTCGTGGGCGCCTTCGACATCGAAACGGATTTCCAAGCCTTCGGAGCGTCCGATCCAATTGCGTTGCATGGTCTTGACCGCTTCCGGCCAACCTTGCAACCGGTCCAGTTCATCCAGCAATTCCTGCGCGTAATCGGTGATCTTCAGAAACCACTGCGGGATTTCGCGCTTCTTGACCGGAGCGCCGGAGCGCCAGCCGCGGCCATCGACGACTTGTTCGTTGGCCAGCACGGTCTGATCGACCGGGTCCCAATTCACCACGCTGTTTTTGCGATAGACCAAGCCCTGCTCGAACAGCCGCACGAACATACGTTGCTCGTGCACGTAGTAGGATGGATCGCAGGTGGCGAACTCGCGCGACCAGTCGATCGCGAAACCCATCGCCTGCAACTGCTCACGCATGTGATCGATATTGTCACGCGTCCACTTCGCCGGAGGAATGCCGCGCGCGATCGCCGCGTTTTCCGCGGGCAGGCCGAAGGCATCCCAACCCATCGGCTGCAGCACGTTCCTGCCTTGCATCCGCTGGTAGCGCGAAATCACGTCGCCGATCGTGTAGTTGCGCACATGCCCCATGTGCAATGCGCCGCTCGGATACGGCAGCATCGATAGGCAATAGAACTTCTCGCGCGACGGGTCTTCCGTCACTTCGTACGCGCGGGTATCGGCCCAGAATGTCTGCGCGGCGGTTTCGATCGCGCGGGGGTCGTAGTGTTCCTGCATGGATGCGAGGGATGGCGAGGACAAACGAACGGGCAGCCTACCGCAGCGCAACAGGGCCGCCAAGTCGGCGCATGGCCCATGGCACGCTCTCGCGAGCGCTGGGTGGTTATGATGCGAATCCGTCCATGGGGATTTTCGTATGTCCAAGTCTCTTGTGACTGCGCTCGCAACCATTTTTTGTATCACCGCCGCGCGGGCGGCCGATGCGCCGCGATCCGATCCGGCCGCCACAACGGTCACGACCATCGTGCACTGCCCGCATCTGATCGACACGCAAGCCGGCAAGCTGCTGGGCGGGACCAGCGTGGGGACTACAGGCGAGCGCATCAGCGAAGTCGTGGCCGGCAGCGTGTCGAGGCCCGGCGCGACGGTGATTGACCTTCCCGCCAATGACACCTGCATGCCCGGGCTGATCGATTCGCACGTGCACCTGACCATGCAGTTCGGCAAGAACACGTACAGCGAAAAGTTCCATTTGAATCCCGCCGATTACGCGATCCAGAGCACGGTGTACGCGCGCCGTACCCTACTGGCGGGCTTCACCACCGTGCGCAATGTCGGCGACGACCACAACGAATCGATCGCGCTGCGCAATGCGGTCAATGCGGGACTGGTGCCCGGCCCACGCATTTTTTCCGCGGGCCAGTTCATCGGCACCACCGGCGGTCACGCCGATCCGACCGACGGTTACCGCTGGGATTTGCAGGGCGATCCGGGTCCGAAGGACGGCATCATCGATTCGCCGGAAGACGCGTGGAAAGCGGTGCGCCAGCATTACAAGGATGGCGCGGATCTCATCAAGATCATGCCATCGGGTGGCGTGCTCGACGAAAGCGCCAGTTCCGAAAATCCGCAGATGACGCTGGACGAGATCAAGGCGGTGGTTGCCGCCGCGCACGATTACGGATTCACCGTCGCCGCGCACGCGCACGGCGCCGAAGCGATCCGCCGCGCGGTACTCGGCGGCGTGGATTCGATCGAGCACGGCACCTTCATGGATGACGAGGACATAAATTTGATGAAGCAGCGCGGCACCTGGTACGTGCCGACCATCATCGCCGGCGAATTCGTGATGCAGAAAGCCAAGGAAGGCTGGTATCCGCCGCAGGTGGCGCGCAAGGCCGAGGAAGTCGGGCCGAAAATCCTCGCCACCGCCGGCCGCGCCTACAAGGCTGGTGTCAAGATCGCGTTCGGCACCGACGCCGGCGTGTATCCGCACGGCGACAACGCGCACGAGTTCGAGCTGATGGTGAAAGCCGGGATGCCGCCGATGTACACGATCCAGGCCGCGACCATGCACGCCGCGCAATTGCTGAAGCACGGCAAGGATTTCGGCAGCATCACGCCCGGCAAATACGCCGATATCGTCGCGGTGCCCGGCAACCCGCTCGACGACATCTCATTGATGAAGCACGTCGGCTTCGTGATGAAGGCGGGCGTAGTCTACAAACGCGATGGCAAGCCCGTAATCGTCGAGCCGTGACGCGCTTGCGAATGCCGCGCCGCGACCCAATCATGCCGGGGGTCCCACGGAGTCCCGCATGAACGTCGATCCGAACAAGCACGCAGCCATGGCCGCATTGCACGTCTTCGACGCCGCCAAAGCCAATTTCGAAGCCGACGTGTTGCAGGCATCGCTGCAAACGCCGGTGCTGGTGGATTTCTGGGCCACATGGTGCGGGCCGTGCAAGACGCTGGGGCCGATCCTGGAAAAACTTGCCGGCGAATACGGTGGCACGTTCAAACTGGCCAAGGTCGACTGCGACAAGGAGCAGCAGCTCGCCGGGATGTTCGGCGTGCGTAGCATCCCGACCGTCGTACTGATCCGCGACGGTCAGATTCTCGATGGTTTCGCCGGAGCGCTGCCGGAGAGCGCGGTGCGCGAATTCCTGACCAAGCATCAAATCGCCCCAGCGACGAAGATCGAACAGCCCGGCGCGGAACGTATCGATGACAACAACGTGGACGACAAGGCGCCGCGCGAAACCCCGCAGGCCGCGATCGCGCGCTTGCAGAAAGCGATCGCCGCCGATACCGACGACACGCCGAACAAGCGGGAACTGAAACTCGACCTTGCGCTGGCGCAGGCGCGCGCGGGCGATCTTGCAGCGGCGCGCGGCGCGTTCGAATCGCTACCGGCGGAACTCGAGCACGACGACCGCGCCAAAACCTTGCGTGCGCACCTGCAACTGGCCGACGCGCTGGTCGGCACATCGCCCTCCGGCGAATTGCTGGTGCGCGTGGAGCGCGATCCCGACGATCTGGCCGCTCGCGATGCGCTTGGCCTGCGGCTATTGCTGGGCGGCGATGCCGCCGGCGGCATGGATCAATTCCTCGCCATCATCAAGGCGGATCGCGGTTGGAGCGATGGCCAGGCGCGCAAGCATCTGCTGGACGCCTTCCGGATCATAGAGGAGGGCGCACTGGTAGCCGATTACCGACGCAGGCTGTCGGCCCTGTTGTTCTGACCCGCGGAGGAACCCGGGAAACCCGGTTTTTCCGGTGTGGCCGCGCGATGCGGTGGGCCCGATCCCTGCATGGGCTAGAATCGGCCTACCGCTGCAGGGGGCGCTTGCGGAATGAGTTTGTCGAAACCCGTCGCCGATTTCGAAGTTCCCGGCCACCGCCTGGTGCGGCCGCTCGGCAAGGGTGGCATGGCCACCGTGTATCTCGCGATCCAGGCGTCGCTCGGGCGTCCGGTCGCGGTCAAGATCCTGCAGGCACCCACCGACGAGGCCATCACCCGCTTCGAGCAGGAAGCGCGCACCATCGCGCGGCTGCAGCATCCGCATATCGTCGCCATCTACGAGGTCGGTCGCACTTCGGACGGGCAGCTCTACTACAGCATGCCATACCTGCCCAACGGCGATCTGTCCAAACTCGACCTGCGCGATTCGCCGGCGCGCATCGTGGCCGTATTGCGTGCGCTGTTGGGTGCGCTGGCGCACGCGCATCAGCACGGCATCGTGCATCGCGACGTCAAACCAGAGAACGTGCTGTTTGACCAACACGGCCGTGCGCTGTTAACCGATTTCGGCATCGCACGCGCCAGCGAGAGTTTGCGCGTGACGCGCGAGGGCGCGACGCTCGGCTCGTCGGGCTATATGAGTCCGGAGCAGGCGCGCGGGCTGGATATCGACGGCCGTTCCGATCTGTACAGTCTGGGCGTGGTGGCTTACGAGTTGCTGGCCGGCGATCTGCCTTTCCGGGGTGCAGATGCGCTGTCCACCGCGATCGCGCATATCGAACAACCGGTGCCGCGGCTGCCGCCGATGAAACGCAGATGGCAGCCATTGATCGACAAGGCGCTCGCCAAGGCGCTCCCCGACCGCTACCAGAACGCGCAGGAAATGGCCGTCGCGCTGGACGCAGTCGAAGGCCGCCACAGCGCGGCAAAAAAAACGTCGCCACGCAAATCGCATCTCCCGAAATCCGCGCTGTCCGCGATGACGCCTCCGCATCGACGCGCGGCGCGGCTGACGGGCGGCGTATTGGCGTTGCTGTTTGTGCTGGTCGCGGCCGCATCGGTATGGCGATCGCACGCGCAGCGTCAAATCATCGCGCAAGCACCGCCGGCGCGTACCGGGCCAGCCAAGGCCGCGACCATGATCACGCCATCCCCCAGCAAGGTCGCGATGCTTGCTCTTCCAGCGCCATCGACGCTGATGCCGGCGTCCGCGAGCAGCGCCGTGGCCAATTTCCCGGATGATTCCGCGCAGGTCGCAACCTTGCTGGCGCAAGGCGATGAATTGTTCAAGCAAGGCAAGCTGACCGGACCACGCCACGACAACGCGGTGAAAAGTTATCTCGCCGCGCTGAAATTGCAAGCCGACAACGCGCACGCCCGCGCCGGCATCGGCAAGGTCGTCGCCGACCTGCAGAAAAACATTGAAGCGGCGTGGCAGCGCGGCGACATCGATCGCGTGCGCGCGCCGGTCAGGATCGTCGACAAGCTCGCGCCTTCCGCCGATACCGCCGCACAAACCGCGTGGCGCCAGGCGCGCGCGCAACTCGCGGCCGACGTTGGCACGGCGGTCGCAACCGCCGCACACCGCGACGACACGAAAAAACTCGCGGCCTTGAACCCCTTGGCGAAGGCGCTGCCGGCCACGTATCCGGCCGGTTTCGACGCCGCGCAACTCGATCGTGTCGCAACGGTTGCCGCGTTGCGCGCGGGTTCGTCCGTGCGCGACGCGAGCGGCCCGGCGATGGTGTATGTTCCCG
>JBDTAJ010000171.1:0-4617 GCA_039924705.1 Rhodanobacteraceae bacterium | reverse complement strand
GACCTTTTCCGATATCGCCAATGCGGTCAGCGCGCAGCACAACTATTGGCTGGGCGATGCGTTCGCCTCCGGTGGTTCGGCCGGCTATGACCACAAGGAAATGGGCATCACCGCCAAGGGTGGCTGGGAATCGATCAAACGCCACTTCCGCGCGTTGAACCGCGATTGCCAGACCCATGACTTCACGTGCGTCGGCATCGGCGACATGTCCGGCGACGTGTTCGGCAACGGCATGTTGCTGTCGAAACACACGCGCCTGCTGGCCGCGTTCGATCATCGCCATATTTTTATCGATCCGAATCCCGATGCAGCGGTGTCGTTCGTCGAGCGCGAACGGATGTTCAAGCTGCCGCGCTCGTCGTGGGAGGATTACGACAAGTCGAAGATTTCCGCCGGCGGCAGCGTGTATGCGCGCGCATTGAAGTCGATCCCGGTGTCGCGCGAGGCGCGCGCCGCGTTGGGGATCAGCGGCGAAGTCGAAGCGCTGCCGCCGAACGAATTGATGCACGCGATCCTGAAAGCGCCGGTCGATCTGTTGTGGAACGGCGGCATCGGCACCTACATCAAGGCCACCGGCGAGACCAGCGCCGATGTCGGCGACCGCGCCAACAATGCGTTGCGCATCGACGGCCACGAATTGCGTTGCAAGATCGTGGGAGAGGGCGGCAATCTGGGTCTGACGCAGAAAGGTCGGATCGAGGCCGCGCAGCACGGCGTGTTGTTGAACACCGATTTCATCGACAACTCAGCAGGTGTGGACACCTCGGATCACGAGGTCAATATCAAGATCCTGCTGAACGACCCCGTGCGGCGCGGCGAGTTGACGCTGGAAGGACGCAACACGCTGTTGGCATCGATGACCGACGAGGTCGAGAAACTGGTGTTGGCCGACAACTACCGGCAGAACGTGGCGCTCAGCCTGATGGAACACATGTCGGTGCATCGGCTCGGCTCCAAGGCACACTTTATCCGCGTGTTGGAAGCCGCGGGCCAACTCGACCGCCAGATCGAATCGCTACCGTCGGACGCGGAAATCGCCGAACGCAAGACGCGCCATGCCGGCTTGACCCGGCCGGAACTGGCGATTCTGCTGTCCTACGCCAAGATCGTGTTGTACCAGCAACTGCTGGATTCCGACGTGCCGGAAGATCCGTATCTCTCCAAGGAACTGGTGCGCTATTTCCCGCATCCGCTGCGCGAAAAATACGCGCAGGCGATGCAACGTCATCGATTGAAGCGCGAAATCATCGCCACTGCGGTGACCAATTCGATGGTCAACCGGATGGGCGCCACCTTCATGCTGCGGATGCAGGAGGACACCGGCCAGACGCCGGCGGGCGTGGCCAAGGCCTACAATGCAGCGCGCGAAATCTTCGATGCGCGCACGCTGTGGGCGCAGATCAAGGGGCTGGATGGAACCGTCGCCGAAGGCACCCAGATCGACGCGCTGTTGAAAATCTGGTCGCTGTTGCGGCACATGACGCGCTGGCTGTTGAACCGCCCCGGCAACGTGTTCGATATCGCGGGTCTGGTCGAACGCTACACGCCGGGCATGGCACAATTGCGCGCGGCATTGCCCGCCACCTTGACGCCGACCGGGCGCGCGTCGTTCGAGGTCGACATGGAAAAGTGGCAGGGCCTGGGCTTTCCGGAGCAACTTGCCGAGGATTTGGCCGAGGTGCCGGTATTGGCGGTGGCGCTGGATATCGTCGAGACCGCGCGCGAATCGAAACAGTCGATCGAGCGTGTGTCGCGGGTGTTTTTCGAACTCGGCGAAGCGCTGGATATCGAATGGCTGCGCAACCAGATCGAGGCGCTGCCGGTGGAGAGCCGCTGGCACGCGCAGGCGCGCGGTTCGTTGCGCGACGAGTTGGCCGCGCAGCAGCGCGCATTGGCGGCCCAGGTGCTGGCCACGCCGGATGCCGGCAACGGTAACGCGGTGGCGACGTGGCTGCAGCGCGACGATCCGGTGCTGAAGTTCACCCGCGGGATGCTGGACGAAATTCGCAACCAGAACGTCGATTATCCGATCGCCTCGGTCGCGCTGCGCAGACTGGCGCAGTTGGCAAATGCGACCTAGCGCCAGCGCAACGTCGACCCCCGCGCGGGCAGTTTTGCGGCACACTGCGGCCATGGCATCCCGCAAACCCAACCGCAAGCCGCGCATCGCGTTCGTCGCCTCGCCCTTCGACAAGGCACGCACGGCAGCGGCCGCGTTGATTGCGCGCTACGGCGAGGTGCCGCTGGACGAGGCGCAATTGATTGTCGCGCTGGGCGGTGATGGTTTCATGCTGCGCACCCTGCATGATCATCTGGATCACGATGTGCCGGTGTACGGCATGAAACTCGGCCGGGTCGGATTCCTGATGAACCGATTCGCGCCGGATGCGCTGGAAAAGCGCCTCGCCGCCGCGCATCCGGCGATCCTGCATCCGCTGGAAATGCGTGTATCGCTGGCCGACGGCAAGCAATTCGCCGCTTTGGCGTTCAACGAGGTGTCACTGTTGCGCCAGACCAATCAGGCCGCCCATATCGAAATCGCGTTGAACGGCGCGGTCAAGCTGGAAACGCTGGTCTGCGATGGTGTACTGGTCTCAACGCCCGCGGGTTCGACCGCCTACAACCTTTCGGCGTACGGCCCGATCCTGCCGTTGGATGCCAACGTACTGGCGCTGACGCCGATCAGCCCGTTCCGCCCACGGCGCTGGCGCGGCGCGCTGATGCCGTCATCGACGGAAGTGCGGCTGCGCACGCTGGAACCGGGGCATCGCCCGGTCAGCGCGACGGCGGATTTCCACGAAGTGCGCAACGCGCTGGAAGTGACCGTGCGCGAGGCGCGCGAACACGCGGTGACGCTGCTGTTCGATCCGGAACACAATCTGGCGCAGCGGATCTTGGACGAACAGTTTGCGCCGTAGGGTGTCTGGAACGTAACGATCAAGCGCGCTGGTGTAGAAGCCTGCTTGCAGGCGATGGTCGCGAGCACGCTCTCCTGCAAAAGCTTGCGATCTGGGTTCGCTACGCCACGTAAGCCATGACTTTCTCGGGTCGAAGACGCGGCGTTTGCGCGATGAGTTGAATCGCGTCGCGCGCCGCGTCTGAGGGTGAGTCAGTATGACGAACGGTGGGACCGCAGGGATGCAGGCGGGGCTTGCCCTATGCAACGTAAGCCATGACTTTCTCCGGCTCTCTCAAGAAATTTCCCTGCACGAAATGCACACCGGCGGAGAACAGGATTGACATGCTGGCGGCGTCCTCGACCCATTCAGCGACCGTGTGTTTGCCGGCCTCGTCGGCCTGTGCGCACAACTCGCGCACCTTCAGCTGATTCTCTTCCTGTTTCGGCAAGTCGCGGGTGAAACTGCGGTCGATCTTCAGATAATCCGCGTCGACGTGTTTCAACAACTGGAACGAGTTGAGACCGGAGCCGAACCGCTCCAGCGCGAACGCACAACCGTGTTGCCTCAATTGCTCGACGAAATCGTGCGCGGGTTTCAGGCTGGTCACGACCTTGCTCTCGGGCATCTCGAACACCAGCGCACTGCCGTCCAGCTTGTGCGTCCGTAATTGTTCGCCGATCCAGCCCCCGAGTTTTTCGTCCTGCAGCGAGTCCGCCGACAGCTTGACGAACAGCGTGGTCGCCGCCGGCCGGCTCTTGCGTTCGGCCAACACGGCAATCGCGCGCGCGATCACCCAGCGATCGATCGCGGGCAGGCGGCCGTGGCGTTCCGCAACCGGCAGGAAAAAGGCCGGGAGTACCTCGCCCGAAGGCCCTTGCATACGCAGCAGCGCTTCGTAGTATTCGCCGTCGGCGCCTTGCAGATTGATCACCGGTTGGTAGTACAGCGCAAAGCCGTTGTTGGCGAGCGCCGCATCGATGCGATCCAGCCATTCGCGTTCCTTGGCGGCGTCGGCTTTTTCAGTAGCGGCCGGGTCATGGATGTCGCAGCGGTTGCCGCCCTGCGACTGCGCGCTGCGTAGCGCGTGACTGGCCTGCGCCAACAGCGTTTGCGTATTGGCATTTTTCTCGCCCAGCAGGCTGCCGCCGACGCTGGCGGTCAGGCTGACCGAGCGCCCGCCCGCTTCCACGATCCGCTCCTCGATGCCGGCGCGGATAGCTTCGGCAATGCGCAGCACCTCGTCGTGCGGGCGGCTGGCCAGCAGCACGCCGAACGCATGTTCGCCGATGCGACCGGCGTGGTCGTCCGCGTCAAGGTTCGCGTTGATCGCCTCGGCCATCGCGCGCAGCAGCGCATCGGTGCCGGCGATGCCGACCGCCTCGTTGACGATCTGGAAATTGTCCGGCTCCAGCAGCAACAGCGCCTGATCTTTCCCACCTTCCACCGTGACGGCGACCGCCCTGTCCACCAGGCCGATAAAGTGCGAACGGTTGTACAAACCGGTCAAAGGATCGCGCGACTTCAACTCGTCGATCTGGCGAGCAAGTTCCGGATTCACATCCTGGCGTCGGAACACGATCTGCAAACAGGCCTCGCCCTCATAACTCGCGGAGGAAAACTCCATCACCGCATCGAATGTGGAACCGTCCGCGCGTTGCGCTATGAGTTCCAGCCGCGGCGGCGGTTTCTCGCCGCGCGACAGGCGTTTCAGCAGATC
>JBDTAJ010000170.1:0-15778 GCA_039924705.1 Rhodanobacteraceae bacterium | reverse complement strand
ACGTGCCGGGGATCGGTGGTCGACGGCGGCGTGCGATGTTCGCGCTGTCGCGACGCGATGGCTGGTTGATCGGGCGCACCCGCAAACACGCGCCGCGCGACGAGCTGCGGCAACTGCTGCTGGCGCTGGAAGCGCAGCCCGAACGCGACGTGCAATTGATGCCGGTGTCGATCTATGTGGGTCGCGCGCCGCACCGCCAATCCGGCTGGCTGCGTGCGCTGCTGTCGGAAAACTGGGTGGTGGTCGGCCGCTTCCGCCGGATGCTGGCGCTGCTGCTCAATGGCCGTGAAACCATCGTGCACTTCTCGCAGCCGATCTCGTTGCGCGCGGCGATCGACGAGGCCGCGGGCCAGCGCTCCGAACGCCTGCAGCGCAAACTCGCGCGCGTGTTGCGGGTGCACTTCCGGCGGGTGCGCACCGCGATCATCGGCGCGGATCTTTCGCATCGACGCACCATGGCCGACGCGGTGTTGAACGCGGAGCCTGTGCGCACCGCAATCGCCGCGGTCTCGTCCAAGGAGAACATCAGTTACGCGAAAGCGTGGCGGCGCGCGCAGAAGATGGTGCACGAGATCGCCGCGGATTATTCCTCGCCGTTCGTGCGCGCGAGCTCGTTCATGCTGGCGAATTTCTGGAACAAGGTGTACGACGGCATCGCCGTGCATCACTTCGAAACGCTGCGCGCAATCGCCCCTGGTCACGAAATCATCTACGTACCTTGCCACCGCAGCCATGCGGATTACCTGCTGCTCTCGTATCAGTTGTATAGCAGCGGGGTGGTGGCGCCGCACATCGCCGCGGGCATCAACCTCAACCTGCCGGTGCTGGGCCCGTTCCTGCGCATGGGTGGCGCGTTCTTCATGCGCCGCAGCTTCAAGGGCAGTGCGCTCTACTCCGCCATTTTCAAGGAATACCTGGCGCAGCTTATCGATCGCGGCGTGTCGCTGGAATATTTCATCGAGGGCGGACGTTCGCGCTCTGGGCGTCTGCTTAGCCCCCGCGGCGGCATGTTGGCGATGACGGTGCGCGCGTTCCTGCGCTCGGCGCGCCGGCCGGTGCTGTTCCAGCCGGTCTACATCGGCTACGAGAAACTGATGGAGGGCCGCTCCTACAGCGGCGAATTGTCGGGGCAGAAAAAGGAGAAGGAGTCCTGGTTCGCGCTGCTGCGAGGCGCTTCCAAGGTGATGCGCCAGCACTATGGGCGCGTGGCGTTGAACTTCGGCGAGCCGGTGCTGCTGACGCCGATGCTCGACGCCGCCGCGCCGCACTGGCGCGAGGCCACGCTGAACCCCGAGGAGCGTCCGGAATGGCTGTCGCATCTGGTCGATCATCTGGCCGAGCGCATCCAGGTCGAGGTCAACCGTGCCGCCGACGTGAATCCCATCAACCTGTTGGCGGTCGCGCTGCTGGCCGCGCCCAGGCATGCGCTGGCCGAAGCCGATCTGCTTTCGCAACTGGAATTGATGAAGGCGCTGCTGGAAGCGCTGCCCTATTCGCCGCGCATGACATTGACGGCGATGTCGCCGGGCGAGATCGTCGCCTACGGCGAGCAGATGGGCTGGATCAAGCGCGTGCGCCATCCGTTGGGCGATGTGCTGGTCGCGGAAGGCGAACAGGCGGTGCTGCTGTCGTACTTCCGCAACAATGTGCTGCACCTGTTCTCCGGCGCGGCGTGGGTGGCGTGCTGCTTCGTTAACAACCGCAAGATCGCACGCGCCTCGGTGCTGCGACTGGCGCGCTTGATTTATCCCTTCATCCAGGCGGAGCTGTTCCTGCCTTGGGACAGCGACGGTTTCGTCGCGCGCGTCGGTGGCGTGCTGGATTTCCTGCTGACGCGCGGCCTGCTGACCGCGCGCGCCGACGGCCGCGTTCTGCAGCGCGGGCCGGGACAAGGCGACGACGCGTTCCAGCTGCGGCTGCTGGCGCATAGCCTTCTGCAAGCGTTCGAGCGCTATTACATCGCGATCGCCGCGTTGGTGAAGAACGGACCGCGCACGCTGACCACCGGCGAACTGGAAAATCTCTGCCACCTCACCGCGCAGCGGCTGTCGCTGTTGTACGAGCAGAGCGCGCCGGAGTTTTTCGACAAGAGTCTGTTCCGCGGTTTCATCGCGATGCTGCGCGAGCGCCGCGTGGTCTGGCCCGACGCCGACGGCAAGCTCGATTTCGACGCGGTGCTGGCCGAAGTCGCGCGCGATGCGCGGGTGATCCTCGCGCGTCAAGTGCGTCACTCGATTCTGAAGATCACGCCTGAAGTAGTGGCGGCGGTGCCGGCCGAGCCGCGCGCGGCGTAACTACAAGTGAAATCCTTCCCCCGCTTGCGGGGGGAAGTGCCCGGAGGGCGAATGGGGAAACACTTGCGAGGTCATCGCAAGATTGCCTCGTTTCCGCTCGCTGTCGCGAGCGGGCTACTTTTGTTTCAGCAAAAGTAGCTGAGACCATCGCGCTTGAACGCGATGGTCTCGGCATCGCGTACACCGCGTCAAACTCGCTCGTCGACGGCCGTCCTTGGCCTGCGCTTTTGGCGATTGAACGTATCTACCGCACCAACTTCAACTCCAACAATCGCCGCACGTGCGGCCATTCGCTGGCGGTGATGCTGTAGACCACCGTGTCGCGAACCGTGCCATCCGCGCGCAGCCGATGCGCGCGCAAGACGCCGTCGCGTTGCGCACCCAGTCGTTCGATCGCGCACTGCGACGCCAGGTTGTAGCGGTCGGTGCAGAATTGCACCGCGACACAATGCAGCGCATCGAACGCATGTTCGAGCAGCAACCGCTTGCAAGTGGTGTTGACATGGGTGCGTTGGCGGCTTCGCGCATACCAGGTGTAACCGATCTCCACGCGCGGCAACGCTGCGTCGAAACCGAACAGGCGCGTGCTGCCGACGATCCTGTCATCGTGTTTGTCGCGAACCGCGAATGCCAGCGAGGCACCGTCCGCCTGAATCGCCAGCGCCTGCTCGGCGTCGGCGCGCATCGCGCCCGGCGCCGGTACCGAGGTGAACCACAGCTTCCACAATTCGCCGTCGGCGGCGGCGTGTTCCAGTGCCGGAACGTGTTCGAGCGTCAGCGGCTCCAGTGCGACGTGGGCGTCTTGCAAAATGGTCGGCGCGAGTATCACTGGAGAGCGGTTTTCAAAGTGTCGCGAGCGAAGGCATGTTGCGCGCCGCCGGAGCGGAGGAGCCGGAGTGTACACGTCAGTACATGAGGATTCCGAGCACCGCCGGCGCGCGAGATGCCGAGCGCAGTAGCTTTGGAAATCGCTCTAAGCATCCAGATCCGGAATCAGCTTATTTTCGAAATACGAAATCATGTCCTTCAACCGCAATTTGCGTTTCTTGAGCCGCGTCAACTGCAATTGATCGCAATGAGCGTCCGCTGAAAGACGCTCGATCGCGGTGTCGAGATCGCGGTGCTCCTCACGCAGCTCGGCCAGACGGCGCGCCAGCTCGGCGGGATCGGTGGGGGTCATCGCGCGAGTGTAGCGCCAAGCGCATACTCTGGAAGCGTCACCGAACCGGCTAAACTTACCGGCTCGTTACAACCCTGTCCCTTTCATCGATGAATGCAATTCCCGCCAGCGACCCGCGCAAACGCGAGCACGAAGGCGCGCGTTTGGCCAAGCGCCTGCGTCATCAGACCGGCCGCGCGATCGCCGATTTCAACATGATCGAGGACGGCGATCGGGTGATGGTGTGCCTGTCCGGCGGCAAGGATTCGTACACGCTGCTGGACATGCTGTTGTCGCTGCAGGTCAAGGCGCCGGTGCGTTTCGAACTCACTGCGGTGAATCTCGATCAGAAGCAACCAGGCTTTCCCGAACGCGTATTGCCGGATTATCTGCGCGCACGCGGTGTGCCGTTCCATATTCTGGAGCAGGACACCTACAGCGTGGTCGCGCGCGTGATCCCGCAAGGCAAGACGCTGTGCAGCCTGTGTTCGCGCTTGCGGCGCGGGGCGCTGTATGCGTTCGCCGAACGCGAGGGGTTTACGAAAATTGCGCTCGGCCATCATCGTGACGACATCCTCGCAACTTTTTTCCTGAACCTTTTTTATCAGGGCACGCTGAAAGCGATGCCGCCGAAACTTTTGTCCGACGATGGCAGGCATGTGGTGATCCGTCCGTTGGCGTATTGCCGCGAGGACGAGATCGTGGATTACGCCGCGCAACGCGATCTCCCGATCATTCCCTGCAACCTGTGCGGCTCGCAGGAGAACCTGCAACGCAAACAGGTGCGTCGAATGTTGGATGCATGGGAGCGCGAGCAGCCGGGCCGCAGCGAAACGATTTTCCGCGCGCTGTCGAACATCGCGCCTTCACAACTGGCCGACATCAAGTTGTTCGACTTTGCCTCGCTTGGCGCGCGCGCCGACGCGCCGCGCCCGGATGCGCATAGATGGTTGGGATGAGACCGAGCGCTTGCGCGATGCGTTGAAGCGCATCGCGCGCGAGGTCGAACGCACGAGGCAGGACGCCGAGGGGCCGCGTTGCGTGGCGAGCGCTGGACGCGCGAGCCTGGCAACGGGGCGTGGCACCAACAGCTCAATTAACAAGAATTCTCGAACACCTTCCAGTCCATGTTCTTCCGCAACCTGACCCTGTTCCGTTTCTCCCCCGCTATCGCCAAGTCGCTCTGCGATCTGGAAGTCGCGCTCGCCAAGCGCGCGTTGCGCCCGTGCGGACCGCTGGAAACCGCCACCCGCGGCTTCGTCTCGCCATTCGGGCCGGAATCCGAGGTACTCGCCCATCGGATCGGCCACACCACATTGTTCACGCTGGGCGCCGAGGAAAAGCTGCTGCCCGCAGCGATGGTCAATGCGGAATTGGGCTCCCGGCTGCGTCAAGCCGCCACCGCGCGCGACCGGCCGGTCGGCGGACGCGAGCGCCAGCGGCTGAAGGCCGAGGTGATGGAGGCCCTGCTGCCGCGCGCCTTCGTCCGGCCGTCGCGGCTAAATGCCTATCTCGACACGAAAAACGGCTGGCTGGTGCTGGATACCGCATCCCGCAAGGCCGCCGAGAACGCGCTGATCGCGCTGCGCGAGGCGCTGGGTAGCTTCCCGGCGCTGCCATTGGCCGGCACCGAAACTCCACGTGCACTGATGACGGGCTGGCTCGGCTCTGGCAAGCTGGCGGGTGGACTGGCGCTGGGCGACGAGTGCGAACTGCGCGATCCGGCCGGCGGCGCGATTATGCATTGCCGGCATCAGGAACTTGAAAGCAGCGAGGTGCGGGAGCATCTCAAGCGTGGCAAGCAGGTGTTCCAACTCGGCCTGATTTTCGACGGACGCATCGGTTTGGTGCTCGGCGAAGATCTGGTCATCCGGAAGTTGCGTTTTCTCGACGTCGTGCAGGACACGCTCGACGCCGACGGGCGCGATTCCGCGACCGCTGAGCTCGACGCGCGCTTCGCGCTGATGAGCGGAGAGTTGGAAAAACTGCTGCAAGGTTTGAGCGAGTGGTTCGGATTGCATCGACCCGGAGACAGCGACTAAACGTCGTCATCGCCGGGCACAAGAGAAAGCAATGACAACGGCGATAGGCGATTGGGTGGAACTGGCGACGGGCCGCGGCGGCACCATCAAAGTGCTGAAGAACGCGCATCCGCGCGCGCGCCGCTTGCGCCTGACCGTCACCCCGCACGGCGCGCGCGTGTCGTACCCACGCGGAACGCATCCAGCGCAGGTGTACGCTTTCCTGCGCGAACACAGCGACTGGCTGGAGCGCAAACTCGATGAGTTGCATGTGCCACGGCGCGGCCCACCGCCGTTGCGCGTGGGCGTGCCGACGCTGATTCCGCTGCGCGGCGAAAGTCTGGAGCTGACCTGGCGCGAGAGCGAGCATCCGCACGTCGAGGATCGCGGCAATGAGTTGCGCCTGCACCTGCCGCGGCCCTTCACCCATGCGCTGCCGATCGCGCGCACTCTGCTGGCAACGTTTTTGGAAACGCAGATGCGCCGCGATCTGTCGCGCTGGTTGTCGCACTACGCACCGACGCTCGACGCCGCGCCGACCGCACTACGGGTCAAGCCGTTGAAGAGCCTGTGGGGTAGCCTGGATGCGCGCGACCGGGTCACACTGGATCTCTCGCTCGCGCTAGCGCCGCCTGCAGCGCTGCGTTATGTGTTGGTGCACGAGCTGTGTCATCTGAAAGTGCGCAGCCATTCCAAACGCTTCTGGGGATGGGTCGAAAAGCTGTCTCCGGATTACCAGACCCAGCGCGATTGGTTGCGCGAACACGGCGCGATCCTGAAGGCGGAAATGGAGCGGTTGACCGCGCGGGGGTGAGCCGGAATCTTCGCGAGGTGCCAGTGGCATCTCGCGCCGGCGAACGCCCGCAGGACGTGCGGGCGGGAAAGCATTTCAGGGATGACCGCTTGCGACGTTTGCTTTGCAGCGTTCCTGTGAGCGAGGGGAGAAAGATCAAGGGGCCAGCACGAACCGCGTGATCGCATCCGCGATCTCTTTCGGCCGTTCCATGATCGACATATGGCCGCAGCCGTTGAATTCGGTGACGTCGATCTTGGGCGCCTGGGTCAATCCGACGCGGATCGCATCGACCGCGGAGACATCGATGATCCGATCCTGCCGGCACCAGATCGTCAGCGTCGGCGCAGTGATTTTCGATAACGCGGAGGTCAGCGCGTTACGTTGATCGGGCGCTGCGATCTCGCGCAGTACGCGATCGTCGAAGGCGCGATCTTTCACCGTACGATCCACGAAGATGTCCTCGATCCGGCCCGGTATCCACGGCGGCTTCGCGAACAAATCTCGTTCGAGCTTTTCGAAATCCGCGCGGCTTGTCACGTCGAACGGATTGCGGCCCGATCTCAATCCGTGCGTGAAAGCGTTTTCCTTGAACGGCACGCCGCCGCTGTCGATCAGAATCAAGGCCGCGACGCGCTGCGGATCGCTGGCCGCATATACTCCGGCGATCGCGCCGCCCATCGAATGCCCGGCCAGCGCGAAGGCACCCAGATGCAGCGCGTCGGCGAATTGATTCAAGCGCTGCACCTGCGCGGTGTAACTGTAGTCGGCATTCACGCTGCGCTGCGATTGGCCCCAGCCCGGCAGGTCGGGAACGATCACCCGGAAATTCGGAGTGAGATACCGCGCGACGTCGAGCCAAGTTTCCCTGTCGCCCATGTAGCCGTGCAGCAATACCAACGGCGGCCCGTGGCCGCCCTCGTAGTAGGCCCAACGCGTGTCGCCCACCTGGATGGTTTTCCTGTCGAGCTGCGCCTGATGCGCCTGCCATGCATTGTCCGCGCGCAGAATCCATTGCGGCGCGGCGAAATAGATCAGCACCACCGCAAGCGCCAATACACCGATCAACACAGCCGCAATTTTGAGCCTGCGTCTGACACGAAGAAGCAGGATCGCACGTTGCGCTTCGTCCATGTTGCTGCGCATGGCGAGCGTTAGAGCTTGTAGCCGCGATGGATCGCGACGATGCCGGCGGACAGATTGCGCACTTCGATGTTGGCGAAACCCGCGATTCCCATCATCGATTTCAGCGCGCCCTGGTCGGGATGCTTGCGAATCGATTCGGCAAGATATCGGTAACTGGCCTCGTCGTCGGCGATCAGCTTGCCCAACCGCGGCAGCACCCGGAATGAGTGGAAGTCGTACAAGGGCTTCAACATCTCCGAGCGCACCCGCGAGAACTCGAGGATCAGCGCGCGGCCACCGGGTTTCAGCACGCGCTGCATTTCGGCGAGCGCGCGTGGTTTGTCGGTGACGTTGCGCAAGCCGAAGGCGATCATCACCGCGTCGAACGACGCCTCGGGAAAGGGCAGCGCTTCCGCGTTCAACTGCGCCCAACGCAAGCCGGCGAGCAAGCCGCGATCGAGCAAGCGATCGCGACCGGTACGCAGCATCGCCGCATTGATGTCGCCGACGACCACTTCGCCCTTTTTGCCAACACGCGGCAACAGCAGCGCGGCGATGTCGCCCGTGCCGCCGGCCAGATCCAGCACGCGATCGCCCCGGCGCACACCGGACGTCGCCACGAAATGCCGCTTCCACAATCGGTGCACGCCGAACGACATCAGGTCGTTCATCAAATCGTACTTGCCGGCAACCGAAGTGAAAACCTCGCCGACCAGTTTCTGTTTCTGCGCGGCCGGCACTTCGCGGTAGCCGAAATGGGTGGTGGGTTCAGGCTTGGCGTAAGGATCGCTCATGTGCAATATCTTAGCCGTCGCTGCCATTCGATGCCGGAAACGTTTGCGCACCGCCGATGCTGGCGGGCGCGGGTTCGCTGAAAGGCGCGGGCTGTGCATTGTTGTCGACCGGCGCGTTGTCGATCGGCGCGTCATCAATAGGGGATGTCTCCCGCACCGGCGCGCCGGATGATGGCGGCGGCGCTGCGGCCGGCACGACGTTGCCGCAAGCGTAGCCTTCCCACGATTGCTCACCGTCCTTCGGCTCGCCCAACGGCACGATGGTGTCGGCGTGCATCTGCGCGGCCTGGTTGCGCGCCATCACTTCTAGTTCGTCGCGCACCTTGATGTCGTTGCGATCCACCGGGCCGATCCGGCTCAACACCGACACCGTGACCTTGCCGACATCGCGGCAACCGGACATGCCGCCGTTCCACGCGGTGCGCACGTTCTGGCCGCCGGCATCGGGCACGATGCCGTAGGTGCAGCCAGCGAGCAATGCAGCGCCGGACAGTGATGCGAGCAACAGGCAGGATTTCATCGTGGATCTCCGCGAGTGGTGATCGCGTCATGCTAAACGGTTCGGCTGCACTGCACCGGAGAGCGCTACACTGGCGGCAGCGGAACGGAGACATGCCATGCAGCGCTGTCTGGTCACCGGCGTCAACCGCGGACTCGGTCTGGCGGTCACGCGCCAAGTGCTGGCGCGCGGCGCGCGCGTGCTGGCGTGCTGCCGCGACCCCGATCACTCCGACGATTTGCGCAAGCTGCACGAAAAACATCCGGACGACCTGATCGTGCACGCGCTGGATGTCGCCGACAGCGACGCTATCGTCGCGTTACCGAACGCCGCGGCGAAACACCTGCAACGGATCGACCTGCTGATTAACAACGCAGGCGTGCTGGTTTCGGGCGAGCGCTTCGGCAATGTCGAGGCCAAATCGCTTGCGATGAGTTTCGCGGTCAACGCCGCGGCACCTTTGCTGATCACGCAGGCGCTGAGTTCCCTACTGGGCCGCGGTAACAAACCGCGCGTGCTGTGCATTTCGTCGCAGCTCGCTTCGATCGCGCAGGCGTCGAATTTCCGCACGTTGAGTTACGCGATGAGCAAGGCCGCGCTCAACATGGGCGTCAAGCGGCTCGCCGCGGAACTTGGCCCGCGCGGCATCTTGGTGCTGGCCTGCCATCCCGGCTGGGTCAAGACCGCCATGGGCGGCAAAAATGCTACGCTCGCGCCCGAGGAGTCGGCGAAGGCGTTGCTGCGTTTGATCGAACAAGCACGCATCGAGGACGGCGGCAAGTTTTTCGCGTATGACGGCGCGGAATTGCCGTGGTGAAGCGCTGATCGATGTTGCATGTGGTCCTGCATCGTCCGGAGATCCCGCCCAACACCGGCAACGTGATCCGCTTGTGCGCCAATACCGGCGCGTCATTGCACCTGGTGCGGCCGCTGGGATTCGAACTCGATCACGCCAAGTTGCGACGCGCTGGGCTCGACTACCATGAATTCGCGCGCGTGGCGGTGCACGACGATCTGAATGTCTGCCTCGCCGCGCTGGATCATCCGCGCGTGCTCGCCTTCACCACACGTGCCACGATCCGACACGTCGATGTGCGTTTCGCCGATGGTGACGCGCTGCTGTTCGGCCGCGAAACCGCCGGCTTGCCCGATGACGTGCTCGCTGAAATTCCGCCGGATCGCCGTCTGCGACTGCCCATGACACCGCAGAGCCGCAGCTTGAACCTTTCCAACTCGGTCGCGGTGGCGGTATACGAGGCATGGCGGCAACTCGGTTTCGCGGGTGCTTCGTAAGGCTACAATCGCTGGATGGACGCGCCTTCGCTCAACGCATGGTTGCCACGCCGGCTGCGGCGGCTGGCCGGTCGTTCGCTGGAAACCGCGCTCAATCGCGCGCTTGGACTCGATCCCGATGCGCGGGCGTCGCTGACTAATCTGGAAGGGCGGCGTATCGGCGTGCAACTGCGCGGCCCGGAACTCGGTTTCGACATCGCGGTGCGTGACGGCGCGTTGCGTGTCGAGCCGCCGCAATCGGAGGCGAATACGGCGACCCAAAAACCCGACTTGCGCGTCGCCGTCACCCCCGGCGCATTGCTGGCGATGGCGATATCTCGCGCGGAAGGAACCTTGCCACCGGGCAAGGTGGAGATCGCGGGCGATGCGGAACTGGCACGTCGCATGGAGAAATTGGCACGCGATTTCGCACCGGACTTCGAAGCCGCGTTTACGCGCATATTCGGCGAGGTGCTGGGTGTCCCCATCGCGCGCGCGCTGCGCGAAGCCACGCATTGGTTGCGCGAAAGCGTCGATCACGCGGGCACCGATACCGCAGACTGGTTGCGTGACGATGCGCGCCTGGCGATTCCACGCGGCGAAATGGACGACTTCCTCGACGACGTCGACGCGTTGCGCGAACGCACCGAACGCTTGGGCGCGCGCGTGCGGCGCCTCTTGCCACTCGCATCGAGCACTTAGGAGGTTCCCATCTGTTCCGTCGCGACAACTTGCGATTCTTTAGCCCCATTTAGTAAAGGGGGCGGAAACCATTGCGCAGCAATGGTTTCGGGGGTTATGGGAATATGACAGCGTGGGTGGGGACGAAGATCCACCAGACAACCAAAGCCTCCATCGAGGAGCGCGCGGCATGACGCCGCTGCGATTGCTGCCGCGCATGCTGCGCGTACTGGCGGTATTGGTGCGTTACCGCGTCGACGATTTGATCGACGAGGCGCACGTGATCCGTCCCTTGCAATGGTTGCGCGTTTTGCTGCCGCGGCCCACCGCGCAAATCGCGGCGTTGCCGCGCGGCGCGAGATTGCGGCTGGCATTGACGCAACTGGGGCCGATTTATGTCAAGGCCGGACAGGTGCTGTCCACGCGCCGCGATCTGCTGCCCACCGATGTCGCCGACGAACTCGCGCTGTTGCAGGATCAGGTGCCGCCGTTTCCCGGCGCGCAGGCGCGTGCGATTGTCGAGCAAGCCCTCGGCGCGCCGATTGCGACGTCGTACGCGTGCTTCGACGAGACACCGCTGGCCTCCGCCTCGATCGCGCAGGTGCACGCGGCGGCGCTGCCGGACGGCCGCGAAGTGGCGGTGAAAGTGATCCGCCCCGGCATCCGCGTCCGAATCGCGCGCGATCTGGATCTGCTGCACGCATTGGCGGCGCTGGTCGCGCGCTGGCATCCGAACGCGAGGCTGATCCGACCTCAGGAAATCGTCGAGGAGATCGAGAAGACGCTCTATCACGAACTCGATCTGCAACGTGAAGCGGGCAACGCGAGTTTGCTGCGGCGCAATTTCCTCGGCTCGCCGGATCTCTACGTGCCGGAAGTGCATTGGTCGCACACCAACGAGCGCGTGCTGACGATAGAACGCGTGCACGGTATCCCCGCCGATGACATCGCCGCGCTGGATGCCGCAGGCATCGATCGCAAGCGGCTCGCCGAGAAAGGCGTGCGGCTATTTTACACGCAGGTATTCCGCGACAACTTTTTCCACGCCGACGCGCATCCCGGCAATATCTGGGTGGATACCAGCGCGAAAGACGAACCGCGTTTCATCGCGCTGGATTTCGGCATCATGGGCACGCTGCCGGAAAACGACCAGTATTGGCTCGCCGAAAACTTCATGGCGCTGTTCGAGCATGATTACCGTCGCATCGCGGAGTTGCATGTCGCCGCCGGCTGGGTGCCGGCCACGGTGCGTATGGATGAATTTGAAACCGCGGTGCGCACGGTATGCGAACCCTACTTCACGCGGCCGCTGTCGGAAATCTCGCTGGCCGAGGTGATCGCCAAGTTGTTCAACACCGCGCGCCAGTTCGAACTCACCCTGCAACCGCAACTGATCCTGCTGCAGAAGACACTGCTCAACATCGAGGGCATCGGCCGTCTGCTCGATCCGCAAATCGACATCTGGGCGGTGGCGTATCCGGAACTGAAACATATCCTGGCGCGCCGTTACAACCCGTTGCGCGCGCTGCGTGAAATCCGACGGCGCGTGCCGGAGTGGCTGCACATTGCGCCGCGCATTCCGGATCTGATCCATCAGGGTTTGCAGCAGTGGGCGGAAGGTCGCGGCAAACTGGAAATCAATTCCGAACAACTCGCGCGTCTCTCCGCCACGCTACGCGACACCCAGCGTCGTATCCTCGCCGCGGCGTTCGGCGGATCGCTGCTGGTCGGCGCGGCGGTGATGTTCGCGTTGACACCACACGTCTGGCCCGCCGGAATAGCGGCCGCTATCGGCTTGATCGCGTTTGTCGTAGCTCGGCCGCGGCATGGGGGATGATCGCGGCATGCGTCTTTCCGCCGACATCGAGATTCCCGACTCCGAATTGACCGAACGCTTCCTGCGCGCGGACGGCCCCGGTGGCCAGCACGTCAATCGCACCGAAAGCGCGGTCGAATTACGTTTCGATGTCGCGCATTCGCCCTCACTGCCGGACGAGGTGCGCGCGCGCGTGCTGGCGCGACGCGATCGGCGGTTGACCACCGACGGCGTGCTGGTGATCCAGGGCCGGCGTTTCCGCGATCAGGCGCGCAACCGCGACGACGTGCGCGATCGCTTGATCGAATTGCTGCGCGCCGCATTGACGCCGCCGAAAAAGCGCGTCGGCACCAGGCCGTCGCGCGCCTCGAAAGAACGCCGGTTGCTCGGCAAGCAGAAACGCAGCGTGATCAAACGCAATCGCGCGCGCGGCTGGAGCGAGGATTGAGCGCGCGCGTCGGCAACGACGGCGCGCGTCCGCCGTTGCCGGCATCGTTGCCGCAGCACATGCCGCATTCCTCCACCAAGCCTGGTTGCGTTTTTTTTCGTGGCTGGGTTCGCCTTGCCGGCTGGAGACTCGAAGGCGAATTGCCGGACGTGCCGAAGGCGGTGCTGATCGCCGCGCCGCATTCATCGTGGTGGGACGGTTATCACGGTTTGCTGTTCAAGCTCGCATTGGGCGCGGATATCTCGTTCATGGTCAAACGCGAAGTGTTCCGCGGTCCGCTCGGTTGGGCGCCGCGCAAGCTCGGCAGCATCCCGATCGAACGCCATGCCGCGCACGGCGTGATCGCGCAGATGGTCGAGCGCTTCCGCTCGCATGACAACCTTTGGCTCGGCATAACACCTGAAGGCACGCGCAAACGCGTGGAGCACTGGAAGGCGGCCTTTTGGCACATCGCCCGCGGCGCGGGCGTGCCGATCGTGCCAGTGTATTTCGATTATCCGCGCCGCGTGATCGGCATCGGCCCGCTGTTCGCATCGAGCGCAGACATCGAGGCCGACCTCGCCGCGCTGCGCGCGTTCTATGCACCGTTTCGAGGCAGGTATCGCGGCGTTTGAAACAACAGCGCTGTGCACGTTCTCTTTTGGAACTCCGCCTCGCGAGATCAGTTTGCGCTTTCCTCCAATCCGGTCGGGCCGCCCACGGCGTTTGCATGATTGCGTTGCAGATATTCCTGCGCGACGGTGGCGATGCGCGCGAGCATGCCGCGGTCCGTGCCGCCAACCGAAAAGCCGCCGGCCCAAGCATTGGCACGCTGATAGAACTCCGGCTCGGCAATGACACGTCCCGTGCCAGCATCCGTCAGTTTGAGTTTCATCACCACCGCCGAGCTGCCGGCGAAATTGCCGCCCCAGAACCGCGCGCCAACGCCGACCAACTTCAACTGCTCGATGCGCGGCTCGATCTTCAACGTCCGTCCGCTCTGATTGTGGTTCTGCCACACAGCCACCATCGGGCCGGCGCGCTGCTCGAGATAGGTCGAGATTGCCGCAAAAGCCTCGGTTTCATGCGCGGCCTCCGCCGAGATCGTGGCCGGCATCAATTGGTAATGCTGGAAATCCGATAGCGGCTCGGCTGGTGGCGGGTTGCCGGCTACATCGGGATGGATGTTGGTGACGCACGCGCAACAAAACAGCGCCAGCAGAGCCGGCAGCAACAAACGGAACTTCATGTTGTTCCCCATGTAATGAAAAATGTCCTACGCATCAAGAAATTTTCGTTCCACTCATTTTGGCGCCTCGATTATCGCCATCATCGCTAGGGCCTGCGCCGACAGCGGCGCACCTTTGCGGGTGACCACGCCATAGGGCCGGGGCGGCAGCAACGCGCGCAGGTTGCGCATCGCGAGTCGCTCACGATCGGCGTCGGTCAAACAAATTTCGGTGACGATGGAGATGCCGAACCCCATCGCGACGTATTGCTTGATCAGTTCCCAATCCTCGATTTCCAACGCGATATGGCACGACACGCCGTATTGCCGGAATACCGCGTCGATCAATCGATAGGCGCTGCGCCGTTGCGACGGCAGGATCAACCCGTGCGCCGACACATCTTGCAGGCGCAGATCGGCTTTCGTCGTCAACGGATGATCCGGCGGCGCGATCAACACCGGATCGGATTCGCAAATCTTTGTGTAATGCAGATCGGCCGGTACGTCGAGCAATGAGCCGACCGCGAGATCGATCTTGCCCGCGCGCAGCAGCGACAGGTTTTCCTCGCGCCCCGCGGCGATCAATTGCAGATGTGCGCGGGGATGATTTTGCCGGTACGCCGCGATCAGCGGCGACAGCAGATGACGGATCGCCGTCGCGCCCGCCCCGAGGCGCAATTCGCCGGCTTCTCCCGAGTCGGTCACGGCCCATCCACGGAAGCGCGCGTCCAGCCCGTCCAACCCGTCGATCAATGGCCGCGCCAGTTCGAACAGCGCTTGACCGGCGTGGGTCAAGCCGCCCCGGCGGCGCCGTCCGCGTTCGACCAGCAGGTCGCCGAGGTCGCGTTCCAGCGCACTCAATTGCAGGCTGATCGAGGGCTGCGACAACGACAACGCCTGTGCCGCGCGGGTCAAGCTACCCAGCTTGGCGATCGCCACGAACGCGCGCAATTGCTTGAGTCGGTTGCCCTGGTAGGAAAGGCGTGGAAGCGCTATCGGCTTGCCTGTCGGTGTAGCGCGGGCCTTGCGCGATTTGGGTTTGGCGTCTTTTCTTACCATACATTTACGATACCAATATTTTACTTATTTTTATAGATTTTTATAATATCAAGGTCAAGAAGGGTCTATGACTTGGTCACGATCCCGCGTTTTCTCCGAGACGCGATGGCTGCGGGCGCGCGGTCGTCGATTACGCGCCGGGCGTGACGCTGCTCAAGAAATCCAGTCCATCCGCCGGCGGCCTGCACGCGACGGAAGCGTATCTGCTGGCGCAGCGCGTCGAGGGGATCGCGCCGGGTTTGTATCACTATCATCCGGTCGAGCACGCGCTGGAACCGTTGCGCGCATTGAATGCCGACGAGGCGGGCTCGCTGGCGCGCCGCTTCGTCGCGGCACAAGCTTATTACGCGCAGGCGCCGGTACTGATCGCATTGGTGTCGCACTTCCAACGCAACTTCTGGAAATACCGAGACCACGCCAAGGCGTATCGTGCGGTGATTCTGGATGCGGGGCATTTGTCGCAGACGTTGTATCTGGCCGCGACCGAATTGAACCTCAGCGCATTTATCACCGCGGCCATCAACGAGGTCGACATCGAACAGGCGTTCGACCTGGAGCCGATGGTCGAAGGCCCGCTTGCGGTATGCGGTTTCGGAATCCGCGCCACGGA
>JBDTAJ010000169.1:0-17283 GCA_039924705.1 Rhodanobacteraceae bacterium | reverse complement strand
AATCGCGGAAGGTGACCAAGCCCGCATTCTCCATCGCACCCGCGGAAAAATCCGGCGCAGCGAGCAGATCGAGTTTGTTCCATGGATAGCCGAAGCCGTAATAATCCTCTTCCATTTCGATGATGCCAGGGACCATTGCCAACGATCGTTGCATCCGCGCACCTTGACCGTGCGGAGCGACGCCGCGTAGCTGCGTGACATGAGCGCGCCACGGCGTCGCCGGAATATCCGGGCCATCGACGATGTCCCACGGTCCGACCGCCCACGCCACCAGATACGTCGGCAGCGGCTGGGTCGGCGCAAAAGTCAGTGTTTTCCAGCCGTCGGCGTCTTGGGTCTGTTTGACTTGTTGCGTGTTGGCGACCGCGACTTCGTCGGCGGGAATGGTGAGATGCAGCGTGAACGGCGTCTTGAAGTCCGGTTCGTCGAAACATGGAAACGCGTAGCGAGCGCTGATCGGCTCCATCTGCGTCATCGCATACGGCTGCCCTGCGTCGCTGACCTTGTACAGCCCTTGCAGTTGACCATTGAACGGCGCGTTGAAGGCCATGTCGAGCGTCAGCGTCTGCGATTTCAACTCCCCGCCGAAATCGATCCGCGACACACCCTGCTTCGGCGCCACGGCGATGTATTTGCCTTGATGCGGATTTCCAGCCGCGTCGGTTATGGTCACCTTGCCGACTTTCAGGTCCTGCCCGCGCAACCACAGGTGATCCGAGGACTGCTTCAATTGCAGCTTGATCGAAACCTTACCGCTGTAATCGTCCTGCTTGGGATCGACCCGCAAATGCAGGTCATACGACTGCGGCACCGCCCAGCGCGGCAGCTTGCCCAGTGGTGGCGCCTCCGCCATGAGCGACGTGACGCCCGCCGCGAAAACGGGCATCGTCCGCACCAGGCAGAACGATGCCAGCAAGACACCCAGACAAAGCGGCAGGCTGCGCATCCCTCGCATCACGGTTCTCCGGAAGCTTCGACGGCAAACCGCGACTGAAACACAGCCGCGTGGCGGCGGCAAGTGGGAGAAGGCTTTGAATCCTTGCCAAGCCGTGACCAATAGCATCTGCCACAGCACGATCCCGGCATTTATGCTTGCGCATCGCCCGATGGCATCCCTCATGAAACTCGGCCTATCGCTGGTCGTGCTGGTTGCGGCCATGCTGCTTTCCTCGTCTGTCTTCGGACGCGAGAGCATCCTGGCGGACGGATCGGGGGGCTCACGACAGCCGGCTCCGGGAACCGCGGCGCATCGCGCCGATGGGCCCACTACGGGTAGCTATGCGAGCGCCGATGGTTTTGTGTATATCGGCATGGATGGCGACCCTTCGCATCCGCAACTCGGATACTACGACGAACATACCCGGCGCCTGGGTACGTTGCTTCATGCGGGCGGGCAACATTACCGCAGCATGGAGGCGCCGCTTCTCGATTTCGATCTGAAACGACCAACGGTCACGGTTATGGAGGATCGGCATCGACTCAAGGACGCCGATGGGCAGCTCGGCTATTCGCTCTGGCATGTGAAAGGCGCGCGGCAGCGACCGCTGATCGTGTTGATCCAGGGTGCAGACAATGCAACGCGTGGCTTCGGATTCCTGACCGCGTACTTCGTTACCCATGGCCTCGACGTGGCGGCCTACGATCAGAGGGGCACCGGCGAATCGACGGGCAACTGGCATTACACGAGTCCGCAATCCAAGGCTGCGGACGTCATCGCGATGCTGCGCCAGCTCGGATCCGACCCGGCAGTCGATCCGAAGCGTATGGGCGTGTGGGGGCCTAGCAACGGCGGCTGGGTGGCTCCGATCGTCGCCGCTCGCTATCGGCTGGCTTTCATGATCCTGAAAAGCGCGCCCAGCGAATCCATCGCGGACAACGTTCTGTACGAAATCTGCCAGGTGCTGCAGCAACACGGCAAATTTTCGACGGAGCAAATCGACACCGCGATGCGATTCGAATCAGGCATGTTCCGCTATCTCAAAACCAATCAAAAAGCAAAGCAGACGGCGGCCGCCTTGGCGAGCGCCAAAAAACAACCGTGGTTTCCCTTGATGCGGATTCCACCCGATCTCACGATCCCGCCGCCGGCGCCGCTGCTGGCCGGGTTGCGCGCCGCGTTGATTTACGATCCCGTGCCGGTGCTGGAACACGTGGCCACGCCGACGCTGGCGCTGTTTGGCGCGCGCGACCGCAATGTCGATGCAGCGGATTCCGAGCAAGGATTTCGCAAAGCGTTCCACAAGTCCGGCCTGCGCGACTACACCATGCACATATTTCCCGATGCGGACCATCTTCTGGTGGAATCGAAGCCGGGATATATCGACGAGGAGCCGGACGCTGTGAGATTCAGTCGCGGTTACCCGGACATCATGATCCAGTGGTTGGCCCAGCGGGGATTGACTCACTGATCGTTCGCGCCGCGCGACCGGCCAGATCCTCGCGGGACCTCACGCCGTCTGCGCGGGCGCCGTGCTGGCCGCGGCCTTCGCTTGCTCCGAGATGACCGCCACCGCGTGCACCACCGATGCGATGCGCACCGCGCTCTGAATCGTTTGAGCCGTGACTCCGTGTTTTCGCAAGGTCTGCTCGTGGGAAGCCATGCACTTGCCGCAGCCGTTGATCGCCGATACCGCGAGCGAGGCCAGTTCGAAATCATCCTTGTCGCCGCCGGGATTGGCCATCACGTTCATGCGCAGGCCCGCGCGCAGATCCGCGTATTCTTCGTTTTCGACCAGGTGCACGAAACGGTAGTAGACGTTGTTCATCGCCATGATCGCCGCCGCCGCGCGCGCGCCATTGAGTTCCTCCTCGCCCGCATGTTGCGCGGCGAATTGGGCGACCGTTTCCGTCAGCGGTGCGTGGCGCGAGGCGATCGCCGAGGCCAGCGCGATCAGCGCGATCTGCTTTTGCGAAAGACCCGGCGCACCGTTCTCGCTCAGCACGGAATCGAGATTCAGGCGCAGGTCCTTGGCGTAATCGGGCAGTTGGGCTTTGAGTTCGATCAGGGTCATTGTGATCTCCAAATTTGCGACGCCACAATCGCCAGCAAGCAGGCTTTAACCAGGAGCCGGCTCGCCGGCGATGCCTCTGCGATTACGCCGCTTTCAGCGTTTCCTGGCCTTGCGTCCAGTTGCACGGACACAGCTCATCGGTCTGCAACGCATCCAGCACGCGCAGCACCTCCGCTGGATTGCGGCCGACGCTGCCTTCGGTGACATAGACGAAACGGATCACGCCATCGGGGTCAACCAGGAAAGTGGCGCGTTTGGCCACACCTTCCTCGTCGAGGATGCCCAACGCGCGCGACAGATCCTTGTTGATGTCGGCCAGCATCGGGAACGGCAGTTCGCGCAGATCCTTGTGGTCCTTGCGCCACGCATAATGCACGAATTCGGAATCGGTGCTGGCAGCAAGGATCTGGCAGTCGCGATCGTTGAACGGGTCATTCAGATCGCCGAAACCCTTGATCTCCGTCGGGCAGACGAAGGTGAAGTCCTTGGGATAGAAAAAAACCAGTGTCCACTTGCCCTTGTAGGTGTCGTTGGAAATCGGGAAAAACGCCTTGTCCAGGCTCTCGATAGACACGGTGGATGTCAAATTGAACTGCGGAAACTTGTCGCCGACGGTCAGCATGTTTTGATCCTTGTTGGTTGAGGGATGAAAAGCTGGATGCCGGGACGGTCGTCGTACCGGCGTTCACCTACAAAGATAAGGGCAGCGCTCGCATCATTCAAATCGATTATTGACATGATCTTGATAGGTTATGCCTATAATTGAGCCATGAACCTTCGAGATCTCCGTTACCTCGTGGCCTTGGCCGAGCACCGGCATTTCGGCCGCGCGGCCGCGGCCAGCTTCGTCAGCCAGCCGACGCTCTCCACCCAAATCCGCAAGCTCGAGGAAGAACTCGGCGTGACCCTGGTCGAGCGCGCGCCCCGGCGTGTGTTGCTCACCGAAACAGGCCGGGAGATCGTGTCGCGCGCGCAGGATGTCTTGAACGAGGTCGAACAGATTCGCGGCATCGCGCGCCGCACCCGCGATCCCGAAGCCGGCACCGTGCGGCTGGGCGTCTTCCCCACGCTAGGCCCTTATCTACTACCCCACGTGGTACCGATAATCCGCCAGCGCTTTCCGAAACTGGAATTGCTGCTGGTCGAGGAAAAAACCGAAGAGGTCTTGAAGCGCCTGCGCGAAGGCAAGCTCGACGCCGGCATCCTGGCGCTGCCGATCCACGACGACACCTTGCACGCAGAGTTCCTGTTCGAGGAACCGTTTGTGTTGGCGGTGCCTGCGGAGCACCCGCTCGCTTCGAAATCGGCGCTGAAACTCTCCGACCTGGAGGACGAAAGCCTGCTGCTACTCGAAGACGGCCATTGTCTGCGCGACCAAGCTCTGGAGGTTTGTCACATGGCCGGCGCGGGCGAGAGGAGCGGCTTCCGCGCCACCAGTCTGGAAACATTGCGGCAAATGGTCGGCGCCAATGTCGGTATCACCCTGTTGCCGGTGCTGGCGGTGCAACCCCCCGTCGCGCGTAACGGCCACGTGCGATTGGTCGAATTCCGCGGCCGCGCGCCGAGCCGGCGGATCGCGATGCTGTGGCGCAGGAGTTCCGCGCTAGCGCCATTCTTGAAGCGTCTTGCGCAGGTGTTTCGCGAAGTGCCGCAGCGATTGTTCGATACTCGTCTCCTTCCACAGTCGGCGCATCCCCGAGGCCGCGCAAAATCCGCGACGCGCGCATCGCGCCGGCCGGAAAACCGATAGTTGCCGGCTATCGCAACGATCCGATCAATCAATTTCAATTTTCGGTTATCCAGCAGTACGCTTGCACGTCAGCCGAGGCGCGGCTGTTTCCCAGTATCACGAGGTGACGTCATGAGCAATCTGAAAGGCTCCAAGACCGAGGAAAACCTGAAGGCCGCGTTCGCAGGCGAATCGCAGGCGAATCGCCGTTATCTGTATTTCGCTTCCAAGGCCGACGTCGAGGGTTACAACGACGTGTCCGCGGTGTTTCGCTCCACCGCCGAAGGCGAGACCGGCCACGCGCATGGGCATCTCGAACATCTTGAGGCCAGCGGCGATCCGGCCACCGGCCTGCCGTTCGGCCGCACCGAAGACAATCTCAAGACCGCGATCGCGGGCGAGACCCACGAATACACGGACATGTATCCGGGCATGGCCAAGACCGCGCGCGACGAAGGCTTCGACGAGATCGCCGACTGGTTCGAAACGTTGTCCAAGGCCGAGCGCTCGCACGCCAACCGCTTCAGCAAGGCGCTCAACGATCTGAAATAGCGCCATGCGTCGCGGCCTCCCCACGCACTGCGCGCGCATTCCAGCGCAAGGGATGCGTCATGTCTGAGTACGTCGGCGGCGGTCGCGAAGGTAATCTGGAAGCGCCCACGCGCCACCCGATCGCGTGGCGCAAGGATGCGTTCTGGAACGCCGACGCGCTGACGACGGAACTCGAGCGCGTATTCGGCATCTGCCACGGCTGCCGCCGTTGCGTAAGCCTGTGCCATGCGTTTCCGACCTTGTTCGATCTGATCGACGAATCCTCGACGATGGAAATCGACGGTGTCGACAAGGCCGACTACGGCAAGGTCGTCGACCAGTGTTACCTGTGCGACCTGTGCTATCAGACCAAGTGCCCGTATGTGCCGCCGCATCCGTGGAACGTCGACTTCCCGCACCTGATGCTGCGAGCGAAAGCCGTCGGGTTCAGGCGCGACGGCGCAAGTTTCGGTCAAAAGATATTGTCGAGTACGACCACCGTCGGGCGCATCGCCTCGATTCCCATGGTGGCCGAGACGGTTAATACGCTCAATCGCAGCAAGCCCGCGCGCAAGTTGCTGGACAAGGCGCTGCACGTGCACCCGGAGGCGCGCGTGCCGGAATACCAGCATCCGCGCGGACGCAAACGGCTGCGCAACCTCGATGGCGCGGGCGTGGCTCAGCCGGCCAGCCGCACGCGTGGCAAGCTCGCGATCTTCGCCACTTGTTATTGCGACAGCGTGCTGCCGGGCGTGCTCAAGGATCTTGCCGTCGTGTTCGCGCACAACGGCATCACGATCAAACTGATCGCGCGCGAGGTGTGTTGCGGCATGCCCAAGCTGGAGCTGGGCGATCTGGATTCGGTCGAACGCTACAAGCGCGAGAACGTTCCAATGCTGGCGCAAGCCGTGCGCGACGGCTTCGATCTCACCGCGGCGGTGCCATCCTGTGTGCTGATGTTCAAACAGGAACTGCCGCTGCTGTTTCCGGACGATGAGGACGTGCAAACCGTCAAGCGCGCATTCTTCGATCCATTCGAATATCTGGCCGAACGCCACAAGGTCGGTTTGCTCAAAACCGATTTCAAGAACCCGCTCGGCAAGGTCGCCTGGCACGTCGCCTGCCACCAGCGCGTGCAGAACATCGGCCCGAAGACGCGCGATATCCTCGCGCTGATCCCGGACACCGAGATCGTCACCATCGAACGCTGTTCCGGGCACGACGGCACCTACGGGGTGAGGACCGCGACCTACCCGCTGGCACGCAAGCTCGCGAAACCCGTGGAGACGCGTATCAGGCAATCGGAAGCCACGACGCTGACCAGCGACTGCCCGATGGCCGGCGCGCATCTTGCGCATGGGTTGAACGACCAGCCGCCGGAACTGCACCCGTTGACGTTGTTGCGGCGCGCTTATGGAATCTGACTGATATGCAAAAACTCACCCGCTCCGATTTGATGCCGCTGGAAGCCTACGCGCATGAACGCACGCCGTTTCGCGAACGCGTGCTCGCCCACAAACAGCCGCGCAAGATACGCATCGGCCAGCACGTCACGCTGCTGTTAGAGGATCGCCTGACCGTCCAGTATCAGATCCAGGAAATCCTGCGCACAGAAAAGATTTTCGGGGCGACTGGCATCGAGGAAGAACTTGCCGCCTACAACCCGCTGATCCCGGACGGACGCAATCTCAAGGCGACCATGTTGATCGAGTACGAGGATGCCGAGGTTCGCAAGCGGGAACTGCAACGTCTGCGCGGTGTCGAGCACGACGTGTCGGTGATGGTCGAAGGTCACCCGCCGGTCAAGGGAAAAGCCGACGAGGATCTGCCGCGCAGCAACGAGGTAAAAACCTCGGCGGTGCATTTCCTGCGCTTCGAGTTGGATGCCGCGATGATCGCGGATTTCAAGCGCGACGCCGGCGTGTCGCTGCGTATCGAGCATCCCGCCTACCGCGCCGAACAGCGGCTTACGGACGATCAACAACAAGCGTTGGCCGCGGATTTCGATTAAAATCGCGGCGCATTTTTCAGGGGAGCTGCGATGCGTCATTGGCTGCTGGCCGCGCTGCTCGTGCTGGCCGCATTCGGCGGCTGGTCGTGGTTTCAGCATCGCCCGCTCGCACGTCCCGATGGCGTGCTGGCGCCGGACGATCCGGTACAGACGGATCTCGACAATGCGCAATCGACGGTGTCGTCCAAGGACGCCACGCTACAACCGCTGGCGAAATTCTCGCTGACAGCGCGCGTGCTCGCGCGCGAAGATTATCGCTTCGATGCCGGTTCCGAGTTGTCGCCAACCGATCTGGCGCTGGGCTGGGGTCACATGTCCGACAGCGCGGTGTTGCGCGACATCGACATCGAACAGGGCGAGCGTTTCTACACCTGGCGCGTCAAATCGTTTCCGATTCCGCGTCGGGAAATCGAAACGCACAGCGCCAACATGCACATGATCCCGGCCGATCGTTTGGTCGCACGTGCACTGGCGCAGGTCCGTGTCGGCGATGTGGTGACGCTGGACGGCTTGCTGGTCGAGGCCGACCGCCCCGGCGGCTGGCGCTGGCGCAGCTCGCTGACCCGCGACGATACCGGCGATGACGCTTGCGAATTGGTGTATGTGCAAGACCTGTCGATCACGCCGCGTTGAACACGCGTTGCTTAATAACGCAACAACGCGTGCAAAGGTGTGTGATTCCGCCAGCGTTCGCGGCCACCCAGTGCTGTGAGTTCGATCACCACGCAGACGCCGGCGATCTCGGCGCCCAGTTCCACGGCCAATTGCCGTGCCGCCTCCATGGTGCCGCCTGTCGCCAGCACGTCGTCGACGATCAGCACGCTCGCTCCCGGTTCGAGCGCATCGGCGTGCGCTTCGAGCCGCGCCGATCCGTATTCCAGGTGGTAATCGACGCCGACGGTCTGCGCCGGCAGCCGGCCGGCTTTGCGCAGCGGGACGAAGCCCGCATCCAGCGCGTGCGCCATGGCCGCGCCGAAGATGAACCCGCGCGATTCGATGCCCAGCACCGCGTCGATGCGGCGGGCGCGCCACGGCGAAGTCAACGCATCGATGCAGATAGCGAACGCGCCAGGATCGGCTAGCAACGGGGTGATGTCCTTGAAGCTGACCCCGGGCCTGGGAAAGTCCGGGACATCACGGATCAGCCTGGCCAGCCCATGCTTCGAGGTATGCCTTGGCACCACGGCGAGATTGACGTTGCTCATGCCTAGGCACAGTGCAAGCCTGATGCCAATCCGCCCTCTTCGGCCACCACTCTGGCCTCGCCTAGCCTCGCCGCAGCTTCGCGCACCAGCGGTTCAGCGGATTCAACACAAACCTCCGGCACGCTGACGGTGACGAAATCGCGCGCCGGCAACTGACCGACGCCGCCGATCAGGTATTCGCCGTTGACGAAGCACGGGATGCCCGCCTGATCGAGCACATCCTTGACGAGATGAGCATCGACCAGATTTTCCGCGCGATAGACGATACGCATGGCGACATTATGCGCTATCCCTGCGCGTGAAAGCGGCCAAAGCCACCATCCATGGCCAAGAGCTCAGTGGCCGCACTTTTCACAAAATCTGTGCCAGCGCGGCGGAACTGTGTAACTGCCGCTAAACTTGTGCGCTTTGATGCCATCAACCCGAGTCATGGCAACCGAGACGCCATCCGTCACCAACAATTTCATCCGCCAAATCGTGGCGGCCGACAACGCTTCCGGCAAGCACGGCGGCCGCGTCGTCACGCGCTTTCCGCCGGAGCCCAACGGTTATCTGCATCTCGGGCACGCCAAGTCGATCTGTCTCAATTTCGGCATCGCAGCGGAGAATGGCGGCACCTGCAATCTGCGTTTCGACGATACCAATCCGGGCAAGGAAGAGATCGAATTCGTCGAGGCGATCAAAACCGACGTGCGCTGGCTCGGTTTCGAATGGAGCAAGCTGCGCCATGCCTCGGATTATTTCGAGGTGTTCTATCTTGGCGCACTGAAATTGATCCGGCTCGGACTCGCCTATGTCGACGACCTCGACGCCGAGCAGGTGCGCGAATACCGCGGCACCTTGACGCAACCGGGTCGCCCTTCGCCATTTCGCGACCGCAGCGTCGAAGAGAATCTCGATCTGTTCCAACGCATGCGCGCGGGCGAATTCGCCGATAGCTCGCGCACGATGCGCGCGAAGATCGACATGGCATCCGGCAACATCAACCTGCGCGATCCGGCGATCTACCGTATCCGCAGGGTGCCGCATCAGAACACCGGCGATGCGTGGCCGATCTATCCGATGTACGACTACGCGCATTGCGTGTCGGATGCGGTCGAGGGCATCACGCATTCGCTGTGCACGCTGGAGTTCGAGGATCACCGCCCGCTGTACGACTGGTTTCTCGAAGAACTCGATCTGCCCAACGATGCGTCGTTGACGCAACCGTTGCGCGATGCCGGCTTGTGGCTGGCGCCGAACAAGCCGCAGCAGATCGAGTTCGCGCGCGGCAACCTCGATTACACGGTGATGAGCAAACGGAAGTTGCTCGAGCTGGTCACCGACAAGTTGGTCGACGGCTGGGACGATCCGCGCATGCCGACGCTATCGGGTGTGCGCCGGCGCGGTTTTACCGCGAATGCGATCCGCTCCTTCTGGGAACGCGCGGGCGTCACCAAGCAGAATAGCGTGATCGAATACGGCGTGTTGGAGAATTGTGTGCGCGAGGATCTGGACGCACACGCGCCGCGGCGGATGGCGGTGCTGAATCCGTTGAAACTTGTCCTGACCAATCTACCGGCGGATCACGAAGAAACGCTGACGTTTCCCAATCATCCGAAGAACGCCGAGTTCGGCACGCGCGTGGTGCCGTTTTCGCGCGAGTTGTGGATCGAGCGCGACGATTTCATGGAAACGCCGGTCAAGGGTTTTCATCGGCTCGTGCCGAACGGCGAAGTGCGCCTGCGCGGCGTCGGCATCATCCGCTGCGAAGAAGTCATCAAGGACTCACGCGGTGCGATTGTCGAACTGCATTGCACGCTCGACCCCTCGACGCGTCAAGGCTCGCCCGGCGCGGACCGCAAGGTCAAGGGCACGATCCACTGGGTCAGTGCGAAGCACGCGCTCGACGCCGAAGTGCGCCTGTACGACCGCCTGTTCGACGTGCCCGATCCCGACGACGATGCCGACGGCAAGACCTATCGCGATCACCTGAACCCGGAATCGCGCCGCGTCGTGCGTGGTTTTCTGGAACCTTCATTGCAAGACGCGCAAGCCGAGCTGCATTTCCAGTTCGAGCGTCTCGGCTACTTCGTCCCCGATCGCTACAACCATTCACGCGACAGGCCGGTGTTTAATCGCACGGTGACATTAAGGGATTCGTGGGCGGCGACAGCACAGTAGCGTTTCTGTTCGCCATGAGACCACCACTCGAGTTCGCGATGATCGCTTATCGGACGCAGCAATCCCGCTTGCTCTCGTTGCTCGGCTTGGTTATCGCCCTCGGCCTGCCGGTGCTGGCGCTCATCGAATCACATGTCTGGGCGGATCTGTCGGCCCGAAACGCGCAATCATCTTTGCCGCTACGCCATGGCTGGTTTTGGGCTGGGTCGTCTTTGCGGAGCGAAGACCACTGGCGAGCATGGGCTACGCCGGCCAAATTGGAGCACGTAGGTTTCGGGCTCGCAGGCATCGCCGTCAATATCGCCATCAGCGTGGGTATGGCGTCCATGAACTCTGTGTTTGGTCTGCGCGAGTCCGACTCGGGTTTCATGTTCCAACTCGTTCAGGGACACGGCGTGATTCTGGTGCTTCTAATAACGGGCGGAGCACTTCTGACCGAGATCGCTTTTCGCGGTTATGCAATCGAACGCATCGCCGAGCTTGCGAGCGGTCGGCTGTGGGTGGGCGCTGTCGTTCAGATGGTTATCACGACGTTCTTGTTCATTGTCTCAAGAGGGTTAGCGCACGGGCTGGTTTGGCTGGTCGACGACGACGTCTTTTGCCTTTTTTATGTATGGCGACGCGACACGGTTGTGTGTCTTGTAGCCCATGCGGTACCCAATTTCGTCGCTTCGACGCTGGTGGCGCTGGGTGCCGCGATCTGAAGGTTTGCGTTGGGGCACAAGCCTCTTTTTGGGTCGTGAGCAGTCCGATGGCGGCAATTTTCGGTCGGGGGCAGAGACCCTGGCAATTTTTTCGAAATGGCTACGCCAGCGCGTACTTGAACTCCGAAGCGCGCCATCTGCGATGATGATGGTCATCGTGCCGCTTAGTTAGCATGTATTGGCACCAATCAACTCTTCGCCGTTTCGAACGCGAGCTTCAATTCGCCAGCCACGCTCGCTAGCCGCTTGTCCCGCGTCCACAGTTTCGCGCCGGGCGCCAAGGCGGTTGCGGCCAACAGATGCATGTCCAGATAACCGATGCCACGACCCATCAATCGGTACCGGTCGATGTAATCGAGCGCCTCGGCATCGGTCGCCATAGGCGCCACGGGCAACTGCAGCAACAAGGCAAACAATGCCGCCCGGTTTTTAAGATTGCCGCAGGCGAGTTCGCCGATCACGAACGGATGCATAAGCACGTTCCCGGCGTCAAGCGCTGTCGCCAACGCGGCATCGCCACGGCGCAGGTGATCGATCCAAACCGATGTGTCGACGAGGATCACGGGCCGCCATCATGCAGCCTTGGGCGACGCCGCGGAACGCGCTTGAGTTTGGGTTGGCTGCCGCCAAGCCGCGCCAGGCGCCTCGCGCTCTCCCGTTCTATCAGGGCTTGCAGCCCTTCACGAATCACCGCCGAGCGTTCACGCACACCGCTGATGCGCTGCGCGCGCTTGATCAGGCCGTCATCGAGGTTAATGGTCGTACGCATGGGTTTCTCCATCTTGTGATGCGTGCATCATACATCATATGATGTCGAAATTGATGTAATCATATCCGATCAAACTATGTTGCCGTTTTTGCAATGACGGTAACGGATTCGGCCCGCATTCACGGCGATCCCTCACGAACGGCTATGCTTGCGCACTAACCTTTGCGGCCCACGTCGCACCGACAAGGAAGCTATCCGGCACATGAGCCGACTGCGCGCCGCACTGCCGCTGCTGCTACTGATCGCGATCGGCATCGTGTTGTGGGCAACCGGCACGCTCGATCGTCTGCGCCCCGAACACTTGATCGAACAACAGTATCAATTGCGGCACGCGATCGCGACGCATCCACTGGCGGCGTGGTGCATCTATATCGGCATCCTGACGCTGGCGATCGCCACCGGCATCCCCGGCGCGATCGTGGTGATTCTCGCCGGCGGCATGTTTTTCGGCATCGTACGCGCGACAGTACTGTCCGCGATCGGCGAAGTGCTGGGTTCGCTGCTGTTGTACTTCGCGGCGCGCCATGCGTTCGGCAGCGGCGAGCGCCCGCCGCCCAAGATGGCCGAACGCGTGCGCCGCGGTTATCTGCAGCATCCGCTGAGCTACACCTTGTTCCTGCGGCTGGTGCCGGTGTTTCCATTCGGCGGCGTCACCGTCGCGCTGGCGTGGCTGCGCTGCCCGGTTTGGCTGTTCACGCTCGTGACGGCCGTCGGCGGCAGTGTGATGTTGATCTTCGAAACCGCGGTCGGCGCGGGGCTGGCGCATTCGCTGCGCCGCGGGCACGCGCTATCGCCCGACCTGTTGCTGCATCCGCGCGTGCTGGTGCCGGTGCTGGCGCTGGCGGTGCTGGCGTTGGTGCCGATGTTGATCCAGCGATGGCGGCAACCCGCACCTCCGCAATAGTAAGCCTGAAGCTGAGCTTGATAGCGAGCCATGTGTGGCTCGCCCGCGCATCAAGCACGCTCCGGACTTTTGTGCTTGATGCGGCGAAGCCAGGCCCGGACCTGTGCCGGACTTGGCGTGCTCTGACCAGTCAGGGACAGACTGGTTCAGAGCTTCGACTAGTCGTCGCGCGAGCGGCGTGTGAACAGCGTGCCGAGTACCCAGCCGACGACCAGCAGGATCACCGCGGTTTCCGCCGGACGGTTGCGCGCGAAACTGCCGACCTCGCGGCCGGCGCGATTGATGCCCTGCCAGGCGTCGTCGGCGACATCGCCGGCGTTGTCGGCCACCCAGCCCGCGCTGCGCTTGATTTGTGTCGCCGCGGATTCCAGCGCGTCGGCGCTGCTCTGGAGCGCGGCCCTACTTTTCTGCCTGATGTCCATCTCGTGTCTCCGGTCGGTGCGAATCGCGATGCTACCGTGCATGCGTCCGTGCCGCGTTAACGGGGTACAACGGAGGAAATCCTGCGCAGATACCGTGCAGAAAAATTTGGGCCGTGGTGGGATCGGATAGTCGCTCCAAGTAATTGGTCTACCGACGTACGCTGAAACAATATTCGACAGCGTATCCCCATCGGTATCCCCAATTTAAATCTGCTACCCGCCTCGCGCGCTCTCGACGCCCAGCGCACAATGTAATGGCTGCTTTCGACCCATTGCTGACAGTCGCGACCGTCCGTTCTCGGGGATGCCTGCAACGCAACGTCACCGTTCGCAAGTTCAACGCTGGCCTCGGCCATGAGACCGCACAAACGAATCGTCAACGAGGTATTCACCAGATGTATGGAAACCAGCCGGTGCAGATGACGCAGGCACACCAGCATGAACACGCCTCGCGGTGCCCTTCGCAGTGTCCGCCATTCTGTCCGCGGACAGAATGCGCGCGCCGCGACAATCGATAACAGGCTGAAAGAAACCGAAAAACGCTTATCGCATAGCTGGCACGATATTCGCTTCGACGAGTAGATAAGCGCTGGAGTTCGGCAGTCCGTACCATCCGAGAGGCACTACCTTGTTTAGCTACTACTTGATTTCGCACTACGCAGCCTCAGGCGTAAGCCTGCACTAACCGCGTTGACGGTGCTCAGCATTGGCGTGCGCGTCGCATTGGCGCTGACCACATGGACGCTAGTGCGCTCGATAGATCGACAGACCGATCATCTTCCAACGATCGAGTGACATCACCGGGGAGCGTTATGTGGGGGTATTACGTTGCGTTGGCGTTGCGCAGCAGTCGACGAAGTAAGGCTTTGACAGCGCTGGTGATCGTGCTGCTGGCTTTCGGGGTGTCGGCGTGTATGGTGTCTTATGCCGTGTTCCGTGCGACCACGAGTGACCCCCTCCCCGCCAAGTCTTCCCAGCTTTACGTGCCGCAGATCGACAATGTTGGTCCGTCCTACAACGATCAGGGCGCGCCATATTGGTCGCTGAGCTACATCGATGCGATGGCGCTGTGGCGGGCACGCAAGGCGAGCCGGTTAACGTTGCTCTATGCCACAACATGGCAAGTGGAATCGGATAGTCCATTGGTTCCAGCCATGTCGCTGGGTGGCGATGCGGTGACCGCCGATTTCTTCTCGATGTTCAGTGTGCCTTTTCGCTTTGGCGGAGGGTGGACGGCGGATGACGATGCACGGCACGCCACCGTGGCTGTCATCAGTCGGCACTTGAACGAAACGCTGTTTGGTGGACAAAACAGCGTAGGGCGGGAGATCCGGCTGGATGGCCAACTCTTCCGGATCGGCGGTGTGCTGGAGGACTGGAACCCGAGACCCCGCTTTTTTGACGCCGGCAGTCATGGAACTGTCTATGCATACAATGACGCGGGGGATATCTACATCCCATTCACCCGCGCGACCGATATGAAGAAGGACAGCATATTCGTCAATTGCCCGACGGCGTCATGGCGATTGGATACATCCCACTGGGATGCCTACCTGCACAGCGAATGTGACCGGATCGATGCCTGGGTGGAGCTTGACACACCCACCGACGCGGATCGCTACCGCGAATATTTGCGCAACTATGCCGGGGAGCAGCAACGCCTCGGGCGCTTCTCGTGGGCGCCCAACATACGCCTGCGCAATATGACGGACTGGATAGCGTACATGGGGGCCGTTCCCACAGCACCCAGCTTGTCCATGCTGGTCTCTGCCAGCTTTCTGCTGATCGTGCTGGTCAATGTCGTCGGGCTCATGCTGGCCCGCTTCATGCGGCGAGCACCGGAAATCGGCATACGCCGCGCCTTGGGTGCTTCGCGGGCAGCCATCTACCGGCAGTTCCTGATCGAGGCGGCCACCATGGGTTCCGTCGGCGGCCTGCTCGGCGTGGCCCTGACGCTGCTGGGCGTATGGGGTGCCGGGGGACTTTTCGCGCCTAACATTGCGCGCCTCGTGCATGCCGATACCGCGCTGATAGCACTGACCGTGCTGCTCGCCATGGCTGCCACGGTGGTTTCTGCCCTGTACCCGACCTGGCGGGCGGCGCGAACCCAGCCCGCCTGGCAAATCAAGATCAATTGAGGTTCCCGCCATGGTACTCACCAGGACATTCATGCAGCTGCGCCCGATCGTTGGCGCGCTGGGTCGACACAAGGTGGCCACCCTGCTCATCGTCCTGCAGGTGGCGCTGACGCTGGCGGTGGCATCCAACGCACTGTTCATCGTGGCAACGCGCATCGTCCATCTGTCTCGCCCCACCGGAACCGACGAAGCTCATCTCTTGGTTATCCGCAACGGCTGGAAGAGGGGTCAGAATGCGGCCCAGATCGATACGAACATTCGCACTGACCTCGATACCCTGCGTCATGTAGCGGGCGTGCGCGACGCGTTTTCCAGTCAGGGGTTTCCGCTGGAGGGATACAACGTCAATATCGTCACCCACCTGAAGCTCGAAGCGGACCAGAAGACCCGCGCGCAATTGGTCACGTTCCTGGCTTCCGACGAGCACGCGATCGATACGCTGGGCATATCGCTGGTCGCTGGGCGCAATTTTCGCCCCGATGAAATCACCGCCATCGGCCCCGACGACAAGATGTCACCTGCCAGCATCATCGTCACCCGCAGTCTTGCCGACAAGCTGTTTCCCGATGGTTCGGCTCTGGGCAAGACGGTTTACCTGCCGGATGGGCCTGCCGCCATCATCGGCATCCTCGCCAGCTTGCAGGGGCCACTCAAAAATTCGAGCCCCTTGGACGGCTATACCGTGCTGGGCCCGACGCATTATCTCGATCCAGCGGGTGTCGTGTATCTGGTGCGTACCGATCACACTGCCATGAAACCGGTGATCGCTGCAACGCTGAAAGCGCTACAAGAGCGTAGCGGCGTACGCATCATCGATCCGAAAGAAGGCGTCGTCACCATGGCCCAGGTACGTGCGCGCGCTTATGCAGACGATCGTAGCTTGGCGTTGCTGATGAGCATCCTCAGCGGATTGCTGCTGTTGGCTACCGCAGGCGGAATTGTGGGGTTGAGCAGTTTCTGGGTCAGCCAGCGACGCAGACAGATCGGCATCCGCCGTTCGCTCGGCGCCACGATGGGTGACATCCTGCGCTACTTCCATGCCGAGAATTTCCTGATCGTCAGCGGCGGCATCGTACTCGGAGCGTTGCTGGCGTTCTTTGCGAATCTCGGCTTGATGCAGGTCTATGAATTGCCACGCATGCCGCTTTACGTGCCACTACTGGGTGCGCTGCTGTTGTGGCTGCTCGGTCAACTGGCCGTATGGGGACCGGCCCGCTATGCCGCCAAGGTGCCGCCCGTGGTCGCGATTCGCACAGAGTGAACAGCGATAGTGATTTCCCTGATTTGGACATGTCTGCTTTTGACTGCAATTTTGTCCGGTCGATAGCGGATGGCATCAAACCCTTTTCGCGCGGACTCCACCAACAGCGTGCTGGCCGTGATTGAAGAGCATGATCGGGTGATGCGGCAATGCCGCTAGCCCAACGGACTTCCGGCGATGCTCAGCGATTTTGAACGGCCGCTTTGTGGCATGCATCTGAGGTAGCCGACCGGCCGTTATTGGCCGAACAGCGACCGTTGATGGTCCGTCGTGTTGTGCCGATCGGTAGATGTTGGTCATGGTCGCTATTCGACCCTTTCCAGACGGTGGCGAACGGCAGCTCTCGGGTAGGCTGGTAACGTAGCTGTAGAAAAAGTACCTTGACGCGTATTCGCACATTTTTAGGGGGTACTTGAACCCGTTCCGGCATGCTGC
>JBDTAJ010000168.1:0-9401 GCA_039924705.1 Rhodanobacteraceae bacterium | reverse complement strand
CACCGTGTGGGTGGGTTACGACGATTACGGTTCGCTGGGCAAGGGCGAGTTCGGCGCAGAAACCGCACTACCGATCTGGATGGCATTTATGGCGCCGGCCTTGCAGGGCAAGCCGGAGAACAGTCTGCCAATGCCGCCCGGCATCGTCACCGCCTCGATCGACAGCAGCACCGGGTCGCTCGCTGGCGCCGGCAATCCGAACGCCATGAACGAGTTGTTCAAGGTCGAGGACATCGATCGTCTGCGTACCCAGGCGCAGAACCAGCAGGATCAGGAACCGGCGTACGATATATTCTGAGCTTTGCCATTCCCTTCCGTGTTTGCGACACTCGGCTCGCCGCGACGGACGGAGAACCGCGATGCGCAAGACTGCCGAATTCCATCGCCTCCACGCCGAGGGCCGTAGCCACCAGTTACACCGCCGCGTCGCGCTGGAAGCCGCGCGTCTGATCAGCGAGCACGGCATCCGCGATTATCGGCAGGCCAAGCTGAAGGCCGCGCGGCGCCTTGGACTAAGCGACGAGCAGGGCCTGCCGCGCAACCGCGAGATCGAGGAGGCGCTGCGTGAACACCAACGCCTGTTCCAGTCGGACCAACAACCGCTGGCGCTGCGCGTGCGCCGTGAAGCGGCGTGCGAGGCGATGCGTTTTCTTGGCAGTTTCGTACCGCGCCTGGTCGGCGCCGTGCTGGAAGGTACGGCAGATATGCATTCGGCGGTGTGCCTGCACGTCTTCTGCTACGCGCCGGAAGACGTCGCGGCATTTTTGCACGAGCGCGGTATTCCGTTCGAGCAGCGCACGCGCACACTGCGGCTGGATCGTCAACGCAGTGCCGAATTTCCGGTGCTGTTATTCAACGCCGACGGCTTGTCGATCGACCTGACGCTGCTGCCGCGCGACGCGCTGCGCCAGCCGCCGCTGGATCGCATTGATGAGCGTCCATTACGACGCGCGTCGTTGACCGCGGTCGAGGCGTTGCTGGTCGAGGAAGAGATCGCGGCGTTCGACAACGGCGGAGCCTGATCCACCCGTTACCGCTGCTGCATCCCCACGTAATCCCGGGACGTGGAACCCGTGTACACCTGCCGCGGACGGCCAATACGCGCGTCCGGCGTTTCGTGCTGTTCGATCCAGTGCGAAATCCAGCCCGCGGTACGCGCGATCGCGAACATCACGGTGAACATCTCCTTCGGAATCTTCAGCGCCTTGTAAATGATTCCGGAATAAAAATCGACGTTCGGATACAACTTGCGCTCGATGAAGTAGTCGTCCTTCAACGCGACCTCTTCCAGCTTCAGCGCGATCTCCAGCAGCGGATCGTCGACGCCGAGTTCCGCGAGCACCTTGTGGCACATCGCGCGGATGATTTTCGCGCGCGGGTCGAAATTCTTGTATACGCGATGGCCGAAGCCCATCAGGCGGAAACCCGAATCCTTGTCCTTGGCGCGCGTCACCGCCTTGTCCACGTTCTTCGCATCGCCGATCTGCGCCAACATCTTCAGCACCGCCTCGTTGGCGCCGCCGTGTGCCGGACCCCACAGCGCGGCGATGCCGGCCGCGATCGAAGCGTAAGGATTGGCGCCGGTCGAGCCGACCAGGCGGACGGTCGAGGTGCTCGCATTCTGCTCGTGATCGGCGTGCAGGATGAAAAGCAGATCCAGCGCCTTGGACGCAACCGGGTTGAGATTCAGCGGCTCGCTCGACACCTCGAACATCATATGCAGGAAGCGCGTGACGTATTCCAAGTTGTTGCGCGGATAACGGACCGGCCAGCCGATCGAATAACGGTATGCGGCCGCGGCGATGGTCGGCATCTTGGCGATCAGACGGATTGCCGCCAGCTTGCGCTGCGCGGGATCGTTGATGTCCAGCGTGTCGTGATAGAAAGCGGAGAGCGAGGCGATCGAACCGCACAGCATCGCCATCGGATGCGCGTCATGGTGGAAGCCGCGCAGAAAATATTTCAGTGACTCGTGCATCATCGTGTGATGCGTGACCTGATCCTCGAACGCGCTGAACTGCTGCGGGTTGGGTAATTCGCTTTCCAACAGCAGGTAGGCCACTTCGAGGAAGCTCGACTTCTCGGCGAGTTGTTCGATCGGATAGCCACGATAAAGCAGGATGCCTTTCTCGCCGTCGATGTAGGTAATCGCGCTCTTACAGGCGGCGGTGGCGGCGAAACCGGGATCGTAGGTGAAATGCCCGGTGTCCTGGTACAGCGTGCCGATGTCGATACAAGAGGGCCCGAGCGTGCCGTCCACCAGCGGCAATTGCGTGGCGCGATCGGCGGCGGTCAGGGTGATGGTCTTGGGCACGGAGGACTCCTTGGGCTTCGCATGACCAGGGAGTCCGCGCATGCGGCGGCATCGATACCGGGTCGGACAAACCCCAATTATCGCACACGCACAAACAAACGCGCCGGCACGGGGCCGCGCGGAACGCTAAAAAACTGGTTCCCGGCTTAACATGCATCCATGCACTGGCCGGGATAAACACATCCTGTGTTTACTTTTTGGCGGATCCGGCGTAGCGGCGCTTGAACTTGTCGATACGGCCGCCAGCGTCCATCACCTTCTGCTTGCCGGTGTAGAACGGATGCGAGGCGCTGGAGATTTCCACCTTGATCAGCGGATATTCCTGGCCGTCTTCCCACTTGATGGTTTCCTTGGACGCCATCGTCGAACTGGTCAGGAACGCGAAGTCGGACGAGATATCCTGGAACACCACCGGCTGGTACTTGGGATGGATGTCGGCTTTCATGGAGGCTCCGTTGCGCTAAGGTTTCGCGCGGGAAAAGAGCGGCATTCTAGCGGGAATGGCGGCTGGCGGGCAAGCCGGTACGGCCGGGCGCAATACTCCGGCACGCCGTCATGCGTCCGCGTAGCGCGCGGACGCGCCGATCCAGCGCGCGACCAAGCGCGCGGCCAGATCGGGATGCTCCTTCATCATCGCCGCGCCCAGGCGTTGCACCGCCGGCAACAGTGGCGCGTCGCGGACGAGATCGGCGATCCGGAAACCCAACTCGCCGGTCTGGCGCGTGCCGAGCAGCTCGCCCGGGCCGCGCAATTGCAGATCCTTCTCCGCGATCGCGAAGCCGTCGTTGGTTTCGCGCATCACCTCCAGACGCTGTTTCGCCAGCACCGACAATGGTGGGCGATATAACAGCACGCAATTGGACGCCACGCTGCCGCGGCCGACGCGCCCGCGCAGTTGATGCAATTGCGCCAGCCCCAGCCGCTCGGCGTTCTCGATCACCATAAGACTGGCGTTGGGCACATCAACGCCGACCTCGATCACCGTGGTCGCGACCAGCAAGGCAATCTCGCCCGCTTTGAACGCATCCATCGTCGACTGTTTTTCGGCGGATTTCATGCGTCCATGCAACAGGCCGATCTTCAGGGCGGGCAATGCGGCGGTGAGTTCTGCGTAAGTAACTTCGGCCGCCTGCGCTTCGAGCTGCTCGGATTCCTCGATCAGCGTGCACACCCAATATGTTTGCCGTCCTTGCGCGCAGGCGGCGCGTATGCGCTCGATCACATCGGGTCTGCGTGCATTCGACACCGCAACCGTCTGTACCGGCGTGCGCCCCGGCGGCAGTTCGTCCAGCGCGGAAATATCGAGATCCGCATACACGCTCATCGCCAGCGTGCGCGGAATGGGCGTGGCGGTCAGAACCAATTGGTGCGGGAGGCGATTGCGTTCCGCGCCCTTGTCGCGTAATGCCATCCGCTGCTGCACGCCGAAACGATGCTGTTCGTCGACGATGGTCAATGCGAGCTTGCGAAAAGCCACGCCTTCCTGCATCAAGGCGTGGGTACCGATCGCGACGGGCGCGCCTTGCGCGACCGCCGCCAATGCGGCTTGACGTGCGCGGCCCTGCACCTTGCCGGCCAGCCAGATCACGTCGATCCCGAGCGGTTGCAGCCACGCGCGGAAACTGCGCAGGTGTTGCTCGGCCAGCAATTCGGTCGGCGCCATCAGCGCGACCTGGCTACCATTGGCGATAGCGGAGAGCGCGGCCAGTGCGGCGACCACGGTTTTCCCTGAACCGACATCGCCCTGCATCAACCGCAGCATGGGTTTGTCGCGTGCGAGATCGTGCGCGACTTCCGCGTCGACGCGCCGTTGCGCCGCGGTCAATGCAAACGGCAACGCACCGAGGAAACGCTTTCGTAAATCCTCGTCGACCGGCAACGCGAACGCGCTGTGCGAGCGCACCTGCGCGCGCAGGCGCTTGAGACTCAGATGATGGGTCAGCAATTCCTCGAACGCGAGCCGCCGCTGCGCGGGATGCACGCCACGCGTCAGTGCATCCACATCGGCGTCCGGAGGCGGACGGTGCACGGTCAACAGCGCTTCGCGCAATGAAGCGAGACCCAGCGATGCGCGCAGCACGCAGGGGATCAGCTCCAGTTGCGCGTCCTGCGGCAAGCGTGCCAGCGCTTTCGCGATTACGCCGCGCAGTCGGTTTTGTCCGAGCCCTTCGGTCGCCGGGTAAACCGGCGTCAGGCGTTCTTCGGTGGCGATGTCTCCATGCAGGAGTTGGTACTGCGGATGCACCATCTCCGGCCCGTGCTGGCCATGGCGCACTTCGCCGTAAGCGCGCAGGCGCGCGCCGGGGTTCAATCGCTCGATCTGCGCACGGCGGAAATGGAAGAACCGCAGCACCAGCGTTTCGCGTGAGTCGTCGGTGATCGCAACCCGCAGTTGCGCGCGATAGCGGAAACCGGTTTCGATCGCCTCGACCACGCCCTCGACCTGCGCGGCCTCGCCGATCGCCAAATCGCGGATCGGCGTCAGCCGCGTGCGATCTTCGTAGCGCAGCGGCAAATGGAACCACAAATCCTGTATGCGTGCGATACCCAGCCGCATCAATATTTGCGTGAGGGCCGGGCCCACGCCTGGCAGCGACGACACCGGCGCGAGACCGGGATCACCGTGGCCGGAAACGGCAGTGGCGGGACGCGACATGCCACAAGGGTAACTAATCGCGCGCGCGGCGGCGATGCGGCGTTTCCCTTGTCCGCCGGTCGTGAACACCTACATCATCCGAGCACCAGGATCGCGTCGATCTCCACGCGCGCGGCCTTGGGCAACGCGGCCACGCCTATGGTCGAGCGCGCGGGGTACGGCTGCACGAAATATTTCGCCATCACCGCGTTGACCGCGGCAAAATCGTTCAAATCGATCAGATAAATGCCAACCCGCGCGATCTGCGCCAGCGAGCCGCCGGCGGCCTCGCATACGGCTTTCAAATTCTCGAACACGCGCCAAGTTTGCACCGCGATATTGCCTTCCACGATTTCGCCGCTGGCCGGATCGAGCGGAATCTGCCCGGACAGATACAGGGTGTTGCCGGCGCGCACTGCCTGCGAATACGGGCCAAGGGCTTGCGGAGCATTGGTGGTGTGGATGGGTTGGTGGGGCATGTTCAACTCCGGAAGTAGGTAATGGGGAATAGGACGTTGGAAAGCATAACAACGCAACCCACACCCGCTCTCCTACTCCCACTTCCTATTCTCTACTTCCGCTTTTTTCAAACCGGATATCGGTAAACGCCATTCACCACCCCCGTGCGCCGCACGCGACGGATTACGTCGGCCAGGTGCTTGCGGTTGCTGACCTCGATGGTGAACAGCAGTGTCGCGGCGAACGGGCTGCGCTCGCTGTATTCGACGTTATCGATGTTGGAACCAACCGAGGCGATGGCCGCGGCCACGGTGGCCAGCACGCCGGGGCGGTTGACCACCTCGATACGCAACTGCGCGCGGTAGTCACCCTGCACACCGCGATCCCATTCGATCTCGACGCGTCGTTCCGGATGCTTGCACAACTCCGGCAGGTTCGGACATTCGAGCCGATGCACCACGATGCCCTTGCCGGGTGACAGGTAACCGACGATGGCATCGCCGGGCAACGGGTGACAGCAATTGCCGAAACTCAACACGCCGCGTTCAGCGCCGGTAATGCGGATTTTTTCGCGCGCGCGAGGTGTGATGGTACCGGTCGCTGCACCGCGCAACGCGACCATTTGCGCAGCGACCTGATCCGGCATCCGGTTGCCCAGCGCGATATCGGACAGCAGTTCTTCCAGTCTCCGCTGCTTGTGCTGCTGCAGGTAGTGCTCCAGCGCCTCGGTCGGGATCGAATCGAGGCTGGCGCCAAGCGCGTCCAGCGCGCGATCGAGCATGCGATGGCCGAACTCGACCGCGTCCTCGTGCTGCAACCGCTTCAGGAAATGCCGGATCGCGGTGCGCGCCTTGCCGGTCGCCGCGAAATCCAGCCACGCCGGGTTGGGCGCAGCCGAGGGCGCGGTGATGACTTCGATCGTTTGGCCCGAAGCCAGCAAGGCGCGCAAGGGCGAGAGCGTGCCGTCGATGCGCGCGGCTACCGCGTGATGGCCGACATCGGTGTGAACGGCGTAAGCGAAATCCAGCGCGGTCGCGCTTTTCGGCAGGGACAAGATATCCCCGCGCGGCGTGAACAAGTACACCTCTTCCGGGAACAAATCGACCTTGACGTTCTCGAGAAATTCCAGCGACGAGGGTGTCGCAGCCTGACGATCGGCCAGCGCGGACAGCCATTCGCGCGCGCGCAACTGCGCGCTGTTGGACGGCCCCGCATCGGTCTTGTAGGTCCAGTGCGCGGCGATGCCGCGTTCGGCCACCGCGTCCATGTCGTTGGTGCGTATCTGGATTTCGATCGGCGCGCCGAACGGGCCGAACAGCACGGTGTGCAGCGATTGATAGCCGTTGGCCTTGGGGATCGCGATGAAGTCCTTGAAGCGCCCTTCCACCGGCTTGTACAGCGCATGCACCGAACCCAGCGATTGATAGGCGTGCGAGGCGGAACCCACGATCACCCGGAATCCGTAGACATCCATCAACTGCGCGAAAGGTTTGCGCTCGGCGCGCATCTTCGACCAGATGCTGTAGGGCGACTTGATGCGGCTGACCACGCGCGCGTCGATGCCGTCGGCGGCGAGCCTCGCGCGCAATTCACCTTCGATCCTGGCCATCGCCTCGCGACGGTTACCGAGCACGCTGCGGATGCGCGCGGCGATCACGCGGTAGCGATCCGGATGCAGGGTGCGGAATCCCAAGTCCAGCAATTCCGCCTTGAATGCGTTCATGCCCAGGCGCGCCGCGATCGGCGCGTAGATGTCCAGCGTCTCGCGCGCGATCCTGCGCCGCGATTCGGGGTCTATCGCGCCCAACGTGCGCATGTTGTGCAGGCGGTCGGCGAGCTTGATCAGGATCACGCGCAGGTCGCGCGCCATCGCCAGCAGCATCTTGCGGAAACTTTCCGCATCGGCTTCCTGACGGCTGGCGAAATCGACTTGATCGAGTTTGGTGACGCCATCGACCAATTCGGCGACCGTGGCGCCAAAACCGGCTTCGAGCTGCACCCGCGTCAGGCGCGTGTCTTCCAGCGTGTCGTGCAGGATCGCCGCGATGATGGTCTCGGCGTCCAGATGCAGACCGGCGAGGATGCCGGCCACCGCCAACGGATGCGTGATGTAAGGCTCACCGCTCTTGCGAGTCTGGCCGATGTGGGCGTGCTCGCCGACCGCGTAGGCGCCACGGACGCGGGTGACCTGCTCGACTGGAAGGTACTCGGCGAGCCGCGCGGCCAGCGCGTCGATGTCCACGGTCTCGGCAAGCGCGGACGGCGGGGCCGATTCGGTTGATGAAGAGGGCGCGTTCGCCGCGGTCATGACCGCAAGCTAGACAGGCGACGCGCGCGAGTCAATGAGAGCGATCTGAAAAGCTGCCGCGCTCGGCCTGATTCAATCAATATGTAGCGCGCCGACGGTGCTCGGACCAGCCAGGCACATGGATGTGTCGCTGCTGCGCTGAGGAATCGGGGCCGCGTAACGGTGTTGAGGGGGTCTGCCCAACAATGCCCACTTCCGGTCGGACTACAGGTCGTCGCCGCCCTTGATATCTTCATCCACTTCCGCGGCGGCCCACTCCAGCGCCTCGCGCTCGCGACGCTCGCGCTCGATGCGATCGATCTCATCGATGGTGGGCATGTCGATGCGGCGTTCGGCGATCTCGCGCAACGCGATAACGCTGGGCTTGTCGTTCTCAGGATCGACGACGGGCTCTGCGCCCTTGGCCAACTGGCGCGCGCGGCGGGTCGCCATCAGCACCAGTTCGAAACGGTTGTCGACCACCTTCAGGCAGTCTTCCACGGTGATGCGTGCCATGCAGCGCCTCGTCGATTTATAAACTCGTCAATTATAGCAGTGCGCTGAGCCTTTTTGCGAGGCGGTAACGCATAACCGCGACCCCGCTTGTAATGGCATCCCTCGCACACCATGTAGAATCGCGTTTTTCGATGCGCCGCCAACGCTTCCCTCTGGAATCTTCATGCGTTTCGACCTTGCTCCCCGCCTGCGCCGCGTACTGCTGATCGCCGCGGTCACGATGCTGAGCGGTTGCGCCATGGCGCCGCCGCGCACGGACGATCCGCTGCAGAAGCTCAACCGCAAGGCCTACGCCTTTAACACCAAGCTGGACAAGGTCGCGGTCCGGCCGGCCGCGGTCGCTTACCAGAAGGTCACCACGCCGACCTCGCGCGAGCTGATCAGCAATTTCTTCTCGAACGCCCGCTTGCCGATCACGATCGTCAATGATGTGCTGCAGGCGCATCCGGTCGATGCGTTGAAATCGACCGGGCGTTTGGCGGTCAACAGCACCGTCGGTTTTCTCGGGTTCTTCGATCCTGCCAGCGAGCTGAAACTGCCGTCGGACGAGACCGATTTCGGCGTCACCCTGGCGCGTTGGGGCGTGCCGGAAGGCCCGTTCATCGTGGTGCCGTTCGTGGGCCCCTCGACGGCGCGCGACATCCTGCGGCTGCCGGTGGACAGCTATTTCGACCCGCTCTCGTGGTACGCGCGTGAACATTCGTTCCGCTATCACGCGCAATACCTGCCGAACCTTGCGTATCTCATCACTCTGCGCGAGCGCGGCCTGGCTGCGGACGAGTTCGTGAAGTCGGCTTACGATCCTTACATTTTCCAGCGCGACGCCTACCGTCAGCGGCGCCTCTACGAGATCTACCACGGCAACCCGCCGGCATCGGTGATCGAGCAGTTCCAGGGCGCCGGCGGCAACGGCGACGATATCGACCAGTTGCTGGACCAGCAGCACGCCTACGAGAAAGCGCACAGGATCAAATCGGACGGCTCCTCACCGGCGCCGACCGCGCCGACGGAACCAGCCGCCAAGACTTCGGGTTCGGAACCAGCGTCCGCGTCGACGTCGGGGTGAGAGATTTTTAACGCGGCAAGAATCATTCAAAGCTGGCCAAGGATGGCCGTCAACGAGCGAGCTTCCAGTGCCGTGCATGACGCCGAGCATCGCAGCGCCAAGCGGGAACAAGGCGCGCATGTTC
>JBDTAJ010000167.1:0-4304 GCA_039924705.1 Rhodanobacteraceae bacterium | reverse complement strand
AGGCCGACAAGGAATTGATCAAGCAGTACCGCTTCATGCATCGCATCTTTGCCGGCGCGCGCGCCGCGCTGGATTCCACCAGCGATGCGGCGGAACAGCGCGAGATCCTGCGCGCGCTCGGCGAGGCGGCGCTGGCCGAACACGCGGAATGGGCAGTGATGCACCGCCAGCGGCCGCTGGAGCACGGCAAGTTTTGATATGCTCAGCCGATCATGGAACCCCACACAGCCATCGGTATCACGGAAGCTTCCGGACTACGGACCGTCAGCAACATTCACAGCACTCGCGTACTGTCGCTGGACGCGGCCGGTCGTATCCTCGACTGGATCAGTTGGCAGGACGCGGTGTGCCTGTACGTGCGCGAAGCCGTTGCCTGGACGCTGGGCGAACCGTGCCTCACCATCCACGGCGGACGCTGCCGTGAGACCGGCGCACAAAGCACGCTGGCCTTGCATCCGATCGTCGCCAGCCGCGGCCATTGCCGCGAACACGCGATCGATCCGTCACCCGCACTAACCAACATCGCGCTGTTCGCGCGCGACCGTCATCTTTGTCTTTATTGCGGCCAGCATTATTCGCGCGGCGAACTGACGCGCGATCACGTGGTGCCGCTGTCGCGCGGCGGCCGCGACGTGTGGGTCAACGTGGTGACGGCGTGCCTGCACTGTAATATCAGGAAGGGTGGCCGCACACCGCAACAGGCCGCGATGCCGCTGTTGGCGGTGCCGTATCGCCCGAGTTGGGTCGAACATCTGATCCTGTCCAACCGCAACATCCTGGCCGATCAGATGGAGTTCCTGGTGCACCATTTGCCGAAGAATCGGCGCATGGCTTGAGAACGCCACGCGATCAATTTTCGTCGCGTTTGCCGTCAGTTTTGTCGTCGTCGTCGTCTTCGCCGGTTTCGCTGTCATCGCCGCTTTCGTATTTCGTCAACATCTCGTCCACGTTGTAGCGCGCTTTTTCCGCCAGCCGGCAGTAATGCTTGCGCATCCGGTCGAGCACATCCTCGTCGAGTTCTTCCAGATTCAACAGCGCGTTGTTGCCGGCCTCGATTGCGCGGATCAATTCGTCGAGCTTGATCTGCACCGCCTCGCCATCGCGGTTCTGGGTGTTCTGGATCAGGAACACCATCAGGAAGGTAATGATGGTGGTGCCGGTATTGATCACCAGTTGCCAGGTATCGCTGAAATGAAACAGCGGGCCGCTGATGGCCCAGACGATCACGATCAGCACCGCGAACAGGAACGTCATCGACCTGCCCACCGCTTTGGCCGACCATTGCGCAAAGCGGGTAAACAAACTGCGTTTCACGGCCATCGGCTTGATCCTCGCAATTAAAGTGCTAGCGTAACGGAGAGGTCGAGCGCTTGGCCGGAAGCGACCATCGGCGTTATGCTGCATCGCAACAGCCGTTGCGTAAATCCATGAACCCCGAATCCGAATCCCCGGAAATCCCGGCGCGCGAGAGCGTGCGCACCGAAGGCAGCACCGATGCCTTGCCGGTGGCGCCGGCGCTCGGCATGACGCTCGACGCCGCGCGAATGCCGCGCAAATCCACGTTGGTCTATCGCCGCGTGCTGGGCGTGACTGCGTTGGCGATCGTGATCGCGATCGGCGCCGCCTTGATCGCACAATTGCTGACCGCGCTGATTGGTTTCGTCACCAATATTTCCTTCTACGGGCGTGGCTCGGCGGCGTTCGTATCGCCCGCCGGCAATCGCCTCGGCGCGTGGGTGATCGTGGTGCCCGCGATCGGTGGCCTGATCGTCGGCGTGATGGCGCGTTGAGGATCGAAAGCGATCCGAGGGCACGGCATTCCCGAAGCGATGGAGCAGGTGCTGCTCAACGAATCGAAGATCGCGCCGCGCATTACCTTCCTGAAACCGATTTCCTCGGCGATCGCGATCGGCACCGGCGGCCCGTTCGGCGCGGAAGGCCCGATCATCGCCACCGGCGGCGCGCTGGGTTCGTTCCTGGGACAATTGCTGCGCGTCACCGCCTCCGAGCGCAAGGTGCTGTTGGCCGCAGGCACGGCGGCCGGCATGGCCGCGATCTTCGGCGCGCCGGTGTCGGCGCTGGTGCTGGCGGTCGAATTGCTGCTGTTTGAATTGCGCCCGCGCTCGCTGATCCCGGTCGCGCTGGCCACGTTCACCGCGACAGGCGTGCGTTATGCGGCGTATGGTTCGGCGGCGGTGTTTGCGATGCCCGGGGATTTGATCGAGCCAGGCGGTCGGGCGCTGGCGTGCTATGTCGCACTGGGCGCGCTGGTCGGATTGTTGAGCGTGGGCGTCACGCGAATCGTGTACGGCGTTGAGGATGCGTTCGAGAAATTGCCGGTCCACTGGATGTGGTGGCCGGCGATCGGCGGCCTTGCGGTCGGCCTGATCGGATGGATCGCGCCGCACACGCTCGGCGTCGGCTACGACAACATCGAAAACATCGTCTCGGGCCATTTCGGCGTCAAGCTGCTGATCGCCCTGTGCGTGCTGAAGTTCCTGTCGTGGGCGATCGCGCTGGGCAGCGGCACCTCGGGCGGCACGTTGGCGCCGCTGTTCACCATCGGCGGCGCGCTGGGCGGGCTGGTCGGCATCGGCGTGGCGGCGGTCGCGCCCAGCTTCGGTGTCGATCCGCGCATCGCGGCGTTGGTGGGGATGGCCTCGATTTTCGCCGGCGCCTCGCACGCGCTGCTGACCTCAATCGTGTTCGCGTTCGAAACCACGCGCCAGCCGGTGGGCCTGTTGCCTTTGCTGGACGGCTGCACCGCGGCGTATCTGATCTCTGCGCTTATCATGCTCAACACCATCATGACCGAGAAGATCGTGCGGCGGGGCGTGCGCGTGCCGAGCGAATACGCGGCGGATTTCCTCGAACAGATTTCGGTCGGCGAAGCCTGCGCGCGCGATGTGCAAACGCTGAAGACTTCCGATGAACTGGGCGAGGTGCGGCACCGGCTTAATTCCGGCAAGGCCGAAGCGCAGCATCAGGGTTATCCGGTGCTCGACGACAACCAGCGCGTGCGCGGCGTACTCACCAGGCGCGACTTGCTCGATCCCGATTTACCTGGATTCAAACGCGTCGGCGAGATGTTGAAGCGCGCGCCGATCGTGGTGCGCGAGGATCATTCACTGCGCGAGGCGGCCGATCACATGGTCGGTGAGAACGTCGGCCGCTTGATCGTGGTCGCACGCGACGACGACACGCATCTCATCGGCATCCTCACACGCGGCGATCTGCTGGCCGCGCACGGCCGCCGCCTGCGCGAGACGCGCGACGCCAACCGGCATATCCGGATACGGCAGACGTTGCGGCGGCGTTTTGGCGGTCGGGCGCCGCCGGTCTCGTGATTTGTCGCATTCCGCCCTTGCCCTGCCCGCCCGCTCGGCCAACAATACGCGAATGACCGACCCCGCCCGCTACCCGCTGCTGTCGCGCATCGACGCACCGTCGGACCTGAAGCAATTGCGCGAAGACCAGTTGCCGGCGCTCGCCGACGAACTGCGCGGATACCTGATCGAATCCGTCGCCAGCGTCGGTGGCCATTTCGGCGCGGGTCTGGGCGTGGTCGAACTCACCGTCGCGTTGCAATATCTCTACGACACACCGGAAGACCGCATCGTCTGGGACGTCGGCCACCAGTGCTATCCGCACAAGATCCTGACCGGCCGCCGCGACCACATCACCTCTATCAAGCAAAAAGACGGTCTCGCGCCGTTCCCGAAACGCGCCGAAAGCGAGTTCGATACGTTCGGCGTTGGTCATTCGTCCACCTCGATTTCCGCCGCGCTGGGCATGGCAATCGCCGCGCAACGCAAAGGCGATGGTCGCAAAGTCGTCGCGGTGATCGGCGACGGCGCGATGACCGCGGGCATCGCGTTCGAGGCCTTGAATCACGGCGGCGATGTCGAACCGGATCTCCTGGTGATCTTGAACGACAACGGCATGTCGATTTCGGAAAACGTCGGGGCCACCACCAAGATGCTGGCGCGACTGATGGCCAGCCGCCGGTTGAACCTGTGGCGCGAGCGCACCAAGCGCGCCTTGAAACCGCGCTCGTTGCTGTGGCGCTTCATCAAACGCTGGGAAGAACACGCCAAGGGCATGTTCGTGCCGAGCACGCTGTTCGAGGAATTGGGTTTTCACTACACCGGGCCAATCGACGGCCACGATCTGCCGCTGCTGCTGCATTCACTGCGCACGGTCAAGCAACTGCGTGGTCCGCAACTGCTGCACATCGTCACCACCAAGGGCAAGGGATACGAACCCGCCGAGCGCGCGCAAATCGATTACCACGCGGTCGGCCC
>JBDTAJ010000166.1:0-6577 GCA_039924705.1 Rhodanobacteraceae bacterium | reverse complement strand
CTGCGTCGTGCAGAGCATTCGCAGCCACGGGATCGCGCGACGCTCTTCCTGCGGAACATCACGCAATCCGGAGGCAGGCGATCTTTCTTGCGTTGCTGATCGCAGGGAGTGATTTCGACAGCGAGGTTGCAACCCCGCCGTCGGCTCGAGCAATCCTCCCTCCAACAAGTGACACGCGGCAACACGTCGCATCTTCGCCGTCGATGACTGGGGAAGCAAAGAAGAGTGCGAAAGTGCTAGCGCTTTGCTTTGCAGCGTGGCCGCTGCGCGTGTCAACCCCAATCGACAAAAGCCACCGCTCGGGTGGCCTTTGTCTTTCATCGAGCTCGACAACACCATCAATCGGATGCTCGTCCTGCACGTGCGCGGCGATGAGTTCGCGCAACCGATGATAGAAGAGGATAGCCGTGCTCCTGTTGACGCCGACCAGTTCGGCCGCGGTGCGAGCCAGCGTCCCCGCTACAAAGTGCTCACACAATCGCTGCGCGTGCCGCGCACTGAGCTTGGAACGTTTGAGTCGCACCTGACCATCCCAGATCGCTCCGTTTCCTAGGCCAGCCCTAAATCTAATTGCAAATAACATTGAAAAGCAATGGCTTGGAGCGTTTGTTTGGTAGACCTCCGCCCACTAGACAATCCCAAGCAATCCCCATAAGGCCTGCAACTAGTAACAGCAAGGCTCTGGCCTTTTTCTTGTCCGTTGTCCCCGTACCGCCTGTTGAAATCTGCCTGCCATGCGGGGACATGGCATGTGCTGGCAAAAGGATGACTGCTGCAAGCAAAGCTACTTGCCCCAAGTGGCAAACATCACGATGGCCGCGACCGCCATCACGGCGGTCGCCAGCCAACCCAGGCACTTCAGCCACGGTGAGATCACGAACTTTCCCATCACCTTGCGTCGGCTCGCAAGAAACAGGATGACGCTCATCAACGGCACTGCGATCACGCCGTTGATCACAGCACTCCAGAACAGCATCTTGATCGGATCGATCGAAGAAAAACTCAGTGTCACGCCAATCAGGGTGGCTAGCGCGATCGTGCCGTAGAACAGCTTGGCCTTGTGTGGTTTGATCTCCAGGCCGGTTTTCCACCGAAAGGTCTCGCCCAAGGCGTAGGCGCTGGAGCCGGCAAGCACCGGCAACGCAAGCAGTCCGGTGCCGACAATCCCGGCGGCGAACAACCAGAAAGCGAATTCGCCGGCGATGGGGCGCAGCGCCGCCGCCGCGTCGGACGATGTCTGGATGTCGGTCTTGCCGTGCGCATGCAGAACGACCGCAGCCGTCAGGATGATGAAGAATGCGACAATTTCCGAAAACAGCATTCCGATGACGGTGTCCGCCTCGATCCGCCTGAGCGCGCCGGGCCCCTGCTGTGATGCGCGTCGCAGTGGTTTGCGTCCCAGCGTGACGCGCACCTCGTTGGCCTCCTGCGAGGCTTGCCAGAAAAACAGGTAGGGACTGATGGTAGTGCCGAATACCGCCACGATCCCGACCGCGTAGGTGGCATTGAAGGTGATGACCGGCAGGAATGTTCCTCTGGCGACGGCGAGCCACGGCACGTGGATCACGAACACGGTGCCGACATAAGCCAGCAAACTCATCGTCATTACCTTGAGCAAAGGCGAGTAGCGCGCGAACGGAATGAACACCTGCAGCAACACCGACGTCACGGCGAAACCCGCCGCATAGACGAAGGCCGGGCCGCCGATCAGCAGTTTCAACGCGGCGCCCATCGCGCCGATATCCGCCGACAGATTCACGATGTTGGCCACGAACAGCAGCGCGACGATGGAGACTGCGAGCGCGAACGGACACTGCGAGCGGATGTTGGCGGCCAGTCCATGTCCGGTGACCCTGCCGATGCGCGCGCAGATCATCTGCATCGCGATCATCAACGGCAGCGCGACAATGACCGTCCACATAGCCCCGTAGCCGTAGGCGGCGCCTACCTGGGAATACGTGGCGATGCCGCTCGGATCATCGTCGGCGGCGCCGGTGATCAATCCCGCGCCGAATCGGCCCGACAAGGATTTACCTTCCTCGGGTTCCCTCTTTTTCATTCGCGCGCCTTTATCTCAACAACGCCGCGACTGTTATCGCGACGATATCGGCGTAATCTTGATTGTTTGCGAGCACGCGAACCCATTTTCAGCGATCGCGCTGCCTCCGTTCCTTATACGAAGTCCCATGCAACCCACACTGTCAGCCGATGTTCTACGCAAGATGCACGCCTACTGGCGCGCGGCCAACTATCTCACGGTCGAGCAGATCTATCTGCAGGACAATCCGTTACTCGAGGTTCCCCACGCTTGAACATATCAAGCCACGGTTGCTGGGACACTGGGGCACGACCACGGGATTGAACTTCCAGTATGTCCATCTCAACCGTCTGATCAAGGACAACGATCTCGACATAATCTATGTGATCGGGCCGGTGCACAGCGGGCCGGGCTTGGTGGCGCATTCATGGTTGGAGGGCACCTATACAGACTTCTACCCGAATATTGAGTGCAACAGGAACAGGATGCGCCGACTATTCCGTCAGTTTTCCTGGCCGCGCGGCATCCCAAGTCACGTCGCGCCGGAAACGCCGCCGCCAACCGCGAACTGATCGCGCGCTACGAGAAAAAGATCGCCGCCACCCTCGCCCGCGTCTGGGACGAATGAAGCGGCGAATGGCTTGACCGCGAGCCGTCGAATTGATTGCAGAAAACACACGCTCATGTGCGCGGGTATTTGGCCAATACTTCCGCCGATGGAATAGCCTTGATTTCGCCGCGTCGCCAGGCCGCGAGCCGGTCTTCAGCCTCCGTGGCCCAAAAGGCGTCCAGCACCGGCACCGGGGTACCCAGACTCGCGAGGATCTGATCGACAAGCTCGACGCGGTCGGACGGCGAAAGCTTGCTGGCGGCCGCGGAAAGCGCCTGCGTGGTTTCGCTCATGGTGGTCTCCTCGTTCGCAGCGACTTGTTCGAGTGCATGATCGCACTTGGGGGAAGGAACGGAACTGCCACACAATTGACGGCGGCGTATTATGCGACCGTTGACGCCCGTATCGGCTTGTATGCATTCCATCACGCCCGACACCCAGCCGATGCCCAACGACCATTCGACGGATGCGTTGTTTGCTTCCGTTTACGCGCGCCTCAAAGCGATGGCCGCACGGCAACTGGCGGGTCACCGCCGCAATGCGACGCTGGACACCACCGAACTCGTGCATGAGTTGTATCTGCGCATGGGTCAGCGGAACAACTTGCAATTCGAGGACCCCGCGCAGTTTTTCACCTACGCCGCGCGCCATGCGGCATCTGCTGATCAATCGCGCGCGCGACCGCCTGCGCCTACGCGCGGGCGGTCAATGGCAGCGCATCACGCTGGATGATCGCGATCTGCAATTGGCGTTCGACACCGCCGAGCAGACGCTGGCGCTGGATGCGGCGCTGGATGCGCTCGAACAGGCCGACGTGCGCGCGGCAAGCGTGGTCGAGTTGCGCTACTTCGCCGGCTTGAGTCTTGAGCAAGTCGGCGAGACGCTGGGGCTGGCCCGCCGTACCATCGATCGCGATTGGCGTTTCGCTCGAGCTTTCATCAAGGCACGCATGGACTGATTTGCGAAGCGCGCGTCGCAAATGGCGTGCGGTTGGGGTTACTTGCATTCCAGACGTTTGCAGGGATGTCCGTGATGGAGCCGACACCGACATTGCGTGACCTATTCGAGGAAGCGCTCAAGCTGCCCGCCGCGGAGCGCGCGCGTTTGCTTACGGAGCGTTGCCCCGACCCCGTCACGCGCGCGCAGATCGAACGCATGCTGGCCGCCGACGCCACCAAGGACGAGCTGTTGTTCTCGGGCGATGCGGCCAGCGCCGCGCGAGTCATCGGCGATACCGAAATCCAGGAAGCCTTGCCCGCAGGCAGCCACATCGGCCCGTTCGAACTGATCGAGGTGCTCGGCGAAGGAGGCTCGTCCACGGTGTTCCGCGCGTTTCGTGTGGCGGAGGGCGTGCGCCAGGAAGTGGCGATCAAACTGCTGGTGCGCGGGCTGTATACCGCCGAGGCGCAGCGCCAGTTCCGTCGTGAGCGCGAAGCGCTGGCGCGTTTGCGACATCCCGGCATCGCGCGCCTGATCGAGGGCGGCATCACCGACAACGGGCTTGCCTACATCGCGCTGGAACTGGTCGATGGCGAGCCCATCACGCAATACGTGCGCGAGCACGGCTTGGCCCAGGATCAGCGATTGGCGTTGTTCCTGCAGGTCTGCCGCGCGGTTGAGGCCGCGCATCGCGCCTTGATCGTGCATCGCGACTTGAAGCCTTCCAATGTGCTGGTGACCGTTGACGGCGAAGTCAAGCTGCTCGATTTCGGCATCGCCAAGCTGCTCGACGAGGATGCCAGCGGCGCGATCCGCACCCAGCACCGGGCGTTGACACCGGCCTATGCCGCGCCGGAACAGTTTGCGCAGCAACCGATCACCACCGCGACCGATGTGTATGCGCTCGGCGTCCTGCTGGACGAACTGGTCGTCGGGCGGCGGCGCGCAGCAGACGATAGCGGCACGCCATCGTCGCGAATCGATGCGACTTCCGTTTCCAACGCGGATGCTTCGACACCGGCATCGGTATCATCGATGCGGCGCAGACTGCGCGGCGACCTCGACAACATCGTGTTGAAAGCCACCGCGTCGGAGCCGGAACGACGCTACGCCTCGGCGGGCGCGCTGGCCGAGGATGTCGAGCGGCATCTGGATCGCCAGCCAGTGCTGGCGCATCCGCCTACGCGCTGGTATCGGACCAGCAAATTTGTCGCCCGGCATCGCGGCGGCGTGGTCGTCACCGCAGTGTTCATGCTGGCGATCCTTGCATCGTTGTCGATGGCGCTATGGCAGACGCACGTGGCGCGGCAACAGGCCGCACGCGCGAACATGGTGCGGGATTTCGTCGAAAGCCTTTTCGCACCGATCCGCTACGGTATCGCCACATCCAGTCAACCCAGCCTCGGCGAATTGCTTGCGCGTGGTGTCGCAAAACTCGAAAACTCGCCACAACTCGGCGCCGGCGAACGCGTGGATCTGCTGGCCATGTTTTCGCGCTTGTACGAGAACCTCGGTGAGCTTGCGCAATCTCGCCAGCTGGCGGATCAGGCCGTCGCGTTATCAGACCGCACGCTGCAACCCTCCGACATCAACGCGATTCGCGCGCTCACGGCACGCGGATACGCCGCGGTCCGCATGGAGGATTACGTGGCCGGCGCCGCCGATCTGCGCGTTGCCCACCAGCGCATGCTGGCCCAAAACATTCATGGCGAAGCCTTGATCGATCTGCTCGAACCGTTGGCAGCGACGGAGAATATCGAGGGCCATGGCGAGGCCGCGCTCGAACTTAGCCGTGAAGCGTTGGCCGAGAGGATCGCGGCGTGTGGGGCCGGATGATCCGGGGGTCGGCACCGGATATAACGACCTCGCCTCCGCGCTGGAGGCGCTGGAACGCTATAACGAAGCGATTCGAATGTGGCGGAAAACCTACCAGTTCGAGCTCAAGCATTTTGGTCAATACAGCAACGAATCGACGCTGGCGCTGGCCGGGTGGGCCTCGGCCGAATATCGCGACGGCCATTGGACTCTCGCGCACAATCTGTTCACGCAGGCGCTTGCGATGTACGCGCGCATCGGCGGCCGGCCGCAGATCACACAGGTGTATGCAGCGCAAAAGGCCTGCGCACTGGCTGGCCTGCGCGCGGACCGGGCCAGTGCGCTGAATCGTTGCAAGCTGGCGCGCACGCTGTCGGCCACGGCCTTCGGCGCCAACAGCCCGTTGCACGGCGATTCGCTGGAGGCCACCGCTTTTGGCGATGTCGAGTTGGGCGATCTGCACGGCGCAAGGGACCAATTCGAACAGGCGCGCAAACTGTACGGCAATACCCCTGCGAATCGCATGCGCAACGGCCGCGTGGATAGCGAGTTGGCGGGCATCGCTCTGCTGGAAGGCAAACCCGCGGTGGCGCGCGAGTTGCTGCCGGGCGCCATCGCCGGCTTGCGCACGCGCGCATACAAGATGCCGCCGCTGATCGCCGAAGCGCGCCTGTTGCTAGCCTGCACGCAATCGCCTGGCCCGCAATGTCACGGCGATCTCAAGTCAACGGTCGAACAAGATCTCGCTGAAGTCGCCGGACGTGGTGATCCATTATTGCTTTGGGCGCACACGCTCTTGGCACAGGTCGAGTTGCAACGTGGCGAACCCGGCTTGGCACGCGCACGACTGACCCATGCGATCCAGCGCGTCAGCGGCGAATTGCAACCCGCGCACTCGCGCCGCCTCGAAGCGCAGTTATGGCTTGCGGTCGCGGCAGCGCGGATGGGGGACTGCGCCTACGCCACGGCACAGGCGCAGGCTGCGACTGCGATCATGGACGCGAACGATCTTGCTTCGCACCCCTTGCTCGCCGGCGCGCGCGGCGATGAGCCAATCCATCGCGTCGTGCAGAGTCGTTTTGAACTGAAACGGCACTTTCATCGTCCGCGGCCAGGGATCGGCCTCTCCTGCCATGCCCGGGGGCGTACCGGCATATGTCGCAATCCGTCCCCAT
>JBDTAJ010000165.1:0-2626 GCA_039924705.1 Rhodanobacteraceae bacterium | reverse complement strand
CGTCCCCGCTTCGCGTAGCGCGAACACTTCCGCGTGTGGTTCGCCCGCGCGCGCGTGCCAACCTTTTCCTACGATTTCCTCGCCCTGCACGATCACGCAGCCGACACGCGGATTGGGTTGCGTGGTGTACAAGCCGCGCTCGGCGAGACGCAGCGCGCACGCCATCATTACGTAGTCAATGGCTGAAAAGGGATCAGAGTCATTTTTCATATGAATCGACGCCGACGCTCAAGCGCTTTACCAAAAAAATGACTCTGATCCCTTTTCAACGCTTCTTATTTTTATCGGCGTGCTTGTCGAAACGCACCACTTCGCCTCCCAGCAACGGCAACTGGCCTTCGCCGGGCAGATCGCGCTCCAGACGATCCAGTTCCTCGCGGAAATCGGCCACATCCTCGAACGAGCGGTACACCGAGGCGTAGCGCACGTAGCCGACGTGATCGAGCTTGCGCAACTCCTCCATCACGAATTCGCCGACCCGGCGCGAATCCAACTCGCGTTCGGTGGTCATGCGCAACTGGTGCACCACCGCCCGCACCGCCGCTTCGATCTGTTCTTCGGAAACCGGACGCTTGTGCAGCGCGCGGTCGAAGCCGATGCGTAGCTTGCGCGCGTCGAACGCCTCGCGCCGGCCGTCGCCCTTGATGATCACCGGCAATTTCAGTTCGACATTTTCCTGCGTGGAAAACCGCTCGCCACAGGCTACGCACTCGCGGCGGCGGCGGATCGTCGCGCCGTCGTCGGAAACGCGCGAGTCGATTACGCGGGTGTCAGTGTTCTGGCAGAAAGGACAATGCATAGGTCAGTTAAATGGTGCCATCTCTGTGCACGGCCGGTTCACAGTGTCGCGCCTAAGTAATCTTTCACGAACGAGATGCGCTAGAGGAATGAGCAAGGGTATCCCTGATACGGGAAGAAAAAGCAAATAAGAGGGCATATCTCTCCACTCGAATGGTCGCCCCAAAATGAACCATAACTAAAATAGAACAGGAAAAATTGCTGGCAAAAATGCAACCCAAACCCGCCATCGAATCATTTGCCATGCCCGTGTTCCCCTGCGAAGAAATGTCAAGCTCGCATACCAGCCTGCAACGATTGCAATGACACCACCGATGCCCGCAACTGCAGCATAAGTATCAGTTGTTACCCGCTCAAAAGACAGAATCTCTCGCAATCCGCCGTACACCGCAACCGTAGCCATGGTAATCGCCAATAGCGAACATGGAATGATGATGAAATAAAATTCGCCCCAAAAAATCGCTCTGCTTTTGCGCTCGGAGATCAATGCTCACCCATACACCGGAAACTTCGCACACTGTGCATTGACCAGATCGCGCACATTGGCGATCACGGCTTCGTCCTTCGGCGCATCCAGCACGTCGCTGATCCAGCCGGCGAGTTCGACACAATCGGTTTCCTGATAGCCGCGCGTGGTGACCGCGGGCGTGCCAAGTCGCAACCCCGAAGTAACGAACGGCTTCTGCGGATCGTTGGGTACCGCGTTCTTGTTGACGGTGATGTGCGCGCGGTCCAATGCGGCCTCCGCATCCTTGCCGGTGAGTGGCTTGCCGATCAGGTCGACCAGGAACAGATGATTCTGCGTGCCACCGGAAACGATTTTGTAGCCGCGCGCGAGCACGGTCTTGGCCATCGCCTGCGCGTTCCTGACGACTTGCTGCTGGTACGCCTTGAAATCCGGCTGCAGCGCCTCCTTGAAAGCGACGGCTTTGGCCGCGATCACGTGCATCAACGGGCCACCCTGGATGCCGGGGAACACGATCGATTGCAATTTCTTTTCGATCTCCTCGCCGGCATTCTTTGTGACGATCAAGCCGCCGCGCGGGCCGCGCAAGGTCTTGTGGGTGGTCGAGGTCACCACGTGCGCGTGCGGCAACGGACTCGGATACACGCCCGCGGCGATCAAGCCGGCGACGTGCGCCATATCCACGAATAGATACGCGCCGACCTTGTCGGCGATCACGCGGAAGCGCGCCCAATCCATTACCTGCGAATACGCGCTGAAACCGGCGACCACCATTTTCGGCTTGTGTTCGAGCGCGAGTTTCTCTATTACGTCGTAATCGACCACGCCCTGCTCGTCGACGCCATACTGCACCGCGTTGAACAACTTGCCGGAGATATTGACTTTGGCTCCGTGGGTCAAATGACCGCCGTGCGCGAGGCTCATGCCGAGGATCGTGTCGCCGGGTGAAAGCAGCGCGAGATAGACGGCTTGGTTCGCCTGCGAGCCCGAATGTGGTTGCACATTGGCGTAATCGCAATCGAAAAGTTCTTTCGCACGCTCGATCGCCAATTTCTCGGCGACATCCACGTATTCACAGCCGCCGTAATAGCGCTTGCCGGGATAGCCTTCCGCGTACTTGTTGGTCAGCACCGAACCCTGCGCCTCCAGCACGCGCGGGCTGGCGTAGTTCTCCGAGGCGATCAGCTCGACGTGGTCTTCCTGGCGCTGGCGCTCCTTCATGATCGCGCGCGCGAGTTCATCGTCGTAGCCGGCGATCCGCATCTCATGGGAATACATCGCAAACCTCGTAGCCGAGCATGGGACAAGGCGGAAATGGTAGCCGTTTCCGAGGGTTTGCGCCGCGCGCTGGCGCCACACCCC
>JBDTAJ010000164.1:0-3595 GCA_039924705.1 Rhodanobacteraceae bacterium | reverse complement strand
GCCCTGCGCGGGCGAAGGCCGGCGCGGACCCCATCCACGAGGAGATGTGACACCATGCGTAAACTCATCCTTCCCGCGCTGATCGCCACTGCCTTCGCCTTCCCGGCGTTTGCGCAGGACGCAGCCACGACCACTCAGACCACCACTACCGCGACCACGCCGCCTGCCAGCGACAGCATGAGCAGCCAGTCCGCTCCGATGTCGAGCGACGTCAAGCAGGAGAACACCAGTTCGACCACCTCGACCGATCCGATGACCGGCGCGACCACCACTGACACCAACAAGACCGCGGTGGTCAAGCGCCATCGTCATCATCATCACCACGCCGCCAAGTCAACCACGACGACCAGCAGCACGTCCACGGAACCGACAGACAACGGCGCCAGCAGCACGACGCAGTCGACCACCACGTCGGAGCCGGCCTCGTCTTCCACCGGCGGGTGAGGCGCGGCGTTTATGCGATGCGTTGAAGCGCATCGCGTGCCGCGTCGAACGGGCGGCCGTGGAGCTCTTGGCCATGGATGGCAGTTTTGATGGCCGCACCGTCGCTCCGCGCCAAGGAAGGCTGCTTGCTTTTGCGATTTTGACGCCCCGGCTTGCCGGGGCGTTTTTTATGCGTGAGCGAGCGGCACGCAGCGCGCGTCAAGCCAATCGCGCTCTACAGCGTTTTCGAGTAACGGCGTCAAGCGTTCGCAAACCATGGCGTGATAGACATCCAGCCATGCGATCTCGCTCGCATCAAGCAGAGAGCGATCGATCAGACGCGTGTCGATCGGGCAAAGGGTCAATGTTTCGAAGGCGAGAAATTCGCCGCATTCGGTTTGTCCATCCGCGACGATCGCGACCAGGTTCTCGATGCGCACGCCGTGGCGGCCTGGTTTGTAGATGCCCGGTTCGATCGAGGTGATCATGCCGACATCGAGCGGTTCCAGCGATGAAAAAGAGTGCGGCGGTCGGATCGCCTGCGGACCTTCGTGCACATTGAGGAAATAACCGACGCCGTGGCCGGTGCCATGGCCATAATCAAGGCCGGCCGCCCAGATCGGCGCGCGCGCCAGTGCGTCCAATTGTTGTCCCGATGCCCCGCGCGGAAACTTGGCGCGCGATAACGCGATCACGCCTTTCAATACCAGCGTCACATCGCGGCGTTGCTCGGCCGTGGTTTCGCCCAGCGCCCACACGCGGGTGATGTCGGTGGTGCCGCCCAGATATTGCGCGCCCGAGTCGATCAAAAGTATTCCGCGCGTCTGCAATTCGGCATGTGATTCGCGGGTGGCCCGATAATGCGGCAATGCGGCGTTGGCTTGGTAGCCGGCGATGGTGGAAAAACTCTCGCTGACGAAACCGGGTTGCCCGGCGCGCAACTCGCGTAGCTTGTCGTTCACATCGAGTTCGGTGACTCGCTCGCCACGCGCGAGCGTTTGCTCCAGCCAGCGCGCGCCGCGCACCAGCGCCACGCCATCACGCCGCATCACTTCGCGCACATGCGCGAGTTCGGCTGGGTTCTTGCGGGCTTTCAACGCGGCGATCGGTCCGGGCGCTTCGATTATCCACACAGAATCGTGGATTGATGCAGCAACGGAAGTGGCGATGTGTTGCGGATCGAACAACAATCGCGTGTCGACCGACAATGCTTTCAACGTGTCATCGATATTCGCGTAAGGCGAGACGACAAATCCGTCGGCTTGCAGCGCACTGCGCAACGCGCTGTCCAGTTTCTTCCCATCGACGAACAGTCTCACGCGATCCGGCTCGATCAACAGATGCGCGAGAAACACCGGGTTGTAGTCGATATCCGCGCCGCGCAGATTGATGAGCCACGCGATCTCGTCCAGCGCGGAAACCAGATGATGGCTTGCGCCGGCTTCGTGCACTGACGCCCGTACCGCAGCCAGTTTTTCCGCGCGCGTGCGAACCGCAAACTCGATCGGGTGTTCGAAGATCGGTGCGCTAGGCAAAGCCGGTCGATCGTCCCAGATCGACGCGGGCAGATCGTCGTGCACCAGTTCGGCGCCGCGTTCGTCCAACCGTTTGCGCAAAGCGCGCGCGTCCGCCAGCGACAGCATGTCGGCGGCGCAGACAACGCGCTCGCCTTCATGCAAGTGTTCCACCAGCCATCGCACATGCTCGGGCGTATGCGGCACGGTCAATCGCATCAGCTCGATACCGCTGCCTTCGAGTTGCCGTTCGGCTTGTTCGAAATAACGCGAATCGGTCCACAACCCGGCGAAGTCCGCGCCGATCACCAGCGTGCCGGCCGAGCCCGTGAAGCCGGACAACCATTCGCGCGCGCGCCAGCGTGCCAGCAGATATTCGGAAAGATGCGGATCGGCGGTCGGCACCAGGCAATACGCGATGCCGCATTCGCGCATCACGGCGCGCAGGGCGTCGAGGCGGTTGGGGATGGATGCGTTCATCGCGCGATCCTAACGCGGACACCGCGCTTCCACACGCCGCTGCATGTAGAATGTCGCTTTCCGGAAGCGGTCATTCCATGACTCCCCTGATTTTCGTCACCGGTGGCGTGGTGTCCTCGCTCGGCAAGGGCATCGCGTCGGCCTCGCTCGCGTCCATCCTCGAGGCGCGCGGCCTCAATGTCACCTTGATGAAGCTGGACCCATACATCAACGTGGATCCCGGCACCATGAGTCCGTTCCAGCACGGCGAGGTGTACGTCACCGACGACGGCGCCGAAACCGATCTGGATCTTGGCCACTACGAGCGCTTCGTGCGCACGCGTTTGAGCGGCAAGAACTCGATCACCACCGGCAAGATTTATGAGGCGGTGATCCGCAAGGAACGCCGCGGCGATTATCTGGGCGCCACCGTGCAGGTGATCCCGCATATCACCGATCAGATCAAGCACACCATCGAGGAAGCCACGCGCGGTTTCGATGTCGCGCTGGTCGAGATCGGCGGTACCGTCGGCGACATCGAATCGCAGCCATTCCTGGAAGCCGCGCGCCAGTTGCGGATTGAGCGCGGCGCCGACAAGGTGCTGTTCATGCATCTGACGCTGGTGCCGTACATCAAAGCCGCCGGCGAGATCAAGACCAAACCGACCCAGCATTCGGTCAAGGAGTTACGCGCGCTCGGCATCCAGCCGGACATTTTGCTGTGCCGCTGCGAGGAGCCGCTGCCCGAGGCCGAGCGCCGCAAGATCGCGCTGTTCACCAATGTGCCGGAGAACGCGGTGATCAGCGCGCTGGACATGGACGTGATCTACAAGTTGCCTTTGTGGCTGCATTCGCAAGGGCTGGACGACATCGTGGTCTCCGCGCTGCGTCTGGATGCGAAACCGACCGATCTTTCGCAATGGAAACGCACAGTGGAAGCAGTCGAACATCCCAGGGACGACGTGCGCATCGCGATCGTCGGCAAATATGTCGAGCACAAGGATGCGTACAAATCGCTGGGCGAGGCGCTGCGTCACGGAGGCATCCAGAACAACGCGCGCGTGCATCTGGATTGGTTCGACTCCGAGGAGATCGAAGCGCGCGGCGCGGCCGCGGTGCTCGGCAATACCGATGCGATCCTGGTGCCGGGTGGCTTCGGCAAGCGCGGTTTCGAGGGCAAGGTCGAGGCGGCGAAATTC
>JBDTAJ010000163.1:0-7975 GCA_039924705.1 Rhodanobacteraceae bacterium | reverse complement strand
CGCGGATGAAAACGTTTACATTCGGCCCGCCGCAAGCACCATCCTGGGTGCTTCGGCGGGGGCCGAGTGATGGGCATCACCATCAAGGACGTCGCCAAAGCCGCGGGCGTTTCCGTCGCGTCGGTCTCGCGCGCGCTCAACGGCCACGACAACGTTACCGCCGAAACCCGTCAGCGCATCGCCGGGGTGGCGCGCCGCCTGCGTTACGTCCCGCATAGCGCCGCGCGCAGTCTGGTCACCCGGCGCACCCAGACCATCGGAGCGCTGTTGCCGGATCTGTTCGGCGAATTCTTTTCGGAATTGATCCGCGGCATCGATTTGGCGGCGCGCGCGCGCGGCCTGCATTTGCTGGTTTCGAGTTCGCACGGTGACGCGAGCGAGGCCGCCGCGGCGCTGCGCGCCATGCAGGGCCGGGTCGATGGCTTGCTGATCATGTCGCCGCACGTGGACGCGGCGTTCTTGGACGACCATCTGCACACCACGCTGCCCGCGGTGCTGATGAACACCACGGTGCAAGCCGCGCGTTACGCCACCTTGAACATCGACAACCACGGCGGCGCGTTCGCGATGACGCAGCATCTATTGAAACGCGGATACCGCGAGATCGCCTTTATCGGTGGGCCGGACGGCAACTTCGACGCCAGCGAACGCTTGGCCGGCTTTCGCGCCGCGCTGGTCGCGCACACCGGCAAGGTGAGCTCGCAGGTGCTGGCCGGCAATTTTTCCGAAGAATCCGGTTACCACGCGGGTCAGCAACTGCTGGCGATGGTGAAACGCCCGCGAGCCGTGTTCGCCGCCAACGACATGATGGCGATCGGTTGCCTGTTCGCGCTCAACGAAGCCGGCGTGCGCGTGCCGAGCGACATCGCGCTGGCGGGCTTCGACGACATTCCGATCGCGCGTTTCGTCAGTCCGCCGCTGACCACGGTGCGCGTGCGCATCGCGGATCTGGGCCAGGGCGCGCTCGAACAACTGGTCATGCAGATGGAAGCGCCGGATGCGCCGGTCGCGCGCGAACAGACATTGGGTTGCGAAATCGTGGTACGCGCTTCGTGCGGCACGCCTGCGCGTGGCAGCACACACCAAAACAACGTGGCCCGACCTTCGTCGAGCCGCGCACGGGAACTCACGGGAGGGGAGTCATGAACAAGCCTTTGCTGCTCCGGAAAAAACTGTTGGCGTCGCTGATCACGGCGGGCGTCGCGTCCACTGCGGCGGTGCCCACGGTGATCTGGGCGCAGACCGCCAACGCCACCCTGCAGGGCAAGGCGCCCACCAGCAGCCAGGTCACCGCGCGCAACATCGCGACCGGTTCGGTGCGCGTCACCAAGGCAGGCGCCGACGGCAGTTACACGCTGGTCGGGTTGCCGCCAGGCACCTACCGGGTCGACGCCGGCCCCGGCACCGAACGCACCGTGACACTCAGCGTCGCGTCCACATCGTCACTCGATCTGGGCGCCGGGGCACCCCCCCCGACCGGGTCCGTCACCACATTGGGCGTGATCAACGTGACCGCCACGGCGCTGCTGGACGTCAAGACTTCCGAAGTCGGCCAGACGGTGTCGCTGCACCAGATCCAGACGGTGCCGCAGATCACCCGCAACTTCCTCGAGTTCGCCGACACCGTGCCAGGGATGATCTTCAGCGTTGACAACTCAGGGCACACCTTCCTGCGCGGCGGTGCGCAGAACTACGACTCCACCAACATATACGTCGACGGCGTCGGCCAGAAGAACGACATCTTCGGCGGCCCCACTGGCCAGTTCTTCAGTCAAGGCAACCCCTTCCCGGAACTCGCTATCGGCCAGTACAAGGTGATCACCTCCAACTACAAGGCCGAGTACGGCCAGATCTCCAGCGCGGCGGTGACCGCCGTGACCAAGTACGGTACCAACGAGTTCCATGGCGAGGTGTATGGCAATTACACCGACGACAGCTACCGCGACGAGACGCCGTCGGAGAAAGCTTCCGGCCACAAGACGCCGTCGGTGGACAAGGAATACGGCTTTGCCTTGGGCGGCCCGATCATCCAGGACAAGATGCACTTCTTCATTACCAATGAAGTGAAGCGCTTCGATACACCCGTCACGGTTGTGCCCGGTGTGGCCGGGGTCACCGATCTGCTCCCGGCGGACGCGCAGTCGCAGTTCGGGCCGGCCAGTAATCCGTTCTTCGAAAACCTGTTCTTCGGTGACATCGATTGGGAGCCCACCGACCGCGATCGCTTCGAGTTGCGTGCACAGCTTCGCAACGAAAAGCAGATCAACAACGTGGGAAACACCACCGCGGCTTCAGACGGCATCAATACCAAGAACAACGACAACCGTTACGTGCTGGATTGGCAGCACAGCGCGGACGCGTGGTTCAACGAATTGCAGTTCACCTACGAGAACGCATTCTACCGGCCGACGCCCATCACTCTTGGCGTAGGTCAGGCCTACACCTTCGGTCCAGCAAACAACGCGCTGATTCTGGCTACCGGCGCGCCGCCGCCGGGCGCGGGGCAGAACAAGGGCCAGAAAGGTCCCGGCTTGAAAGACGATCTCACCTTCAATGATTTTCAGTGGCTCGGCGACCACACGGTCAAGGTCGGCTTCGAATACAAGCAGATCACGCTGACGTCGCAGGACGCCGGCGACGCCACCGCGCAGGCGTTCTACGATGTCGAGCCGGGCACCGGGACCTCGCCGACACCGTACAAGATACAGTTCCCAGTCCCGTCCATGGGGTTGAATCCCGCCGTTACCTCCAAGGACAAGCAGTTCGGCGCCTATGCGCAGGACGACTGGGCGGTCAACGATCACCTGACTCTGAACCTGGGCCTGCGCTGGGACATCGACCGCAATCCTTCCTATCTCAACTGGGTGACGCCCGCCAACGTGGTCGCGGCGTTGAACAGCCAGGATCCGAACGCACCTGCGGGACAGACCTATGCGCAGTCATTGGCGCTGGGTGGCGTCAACATCAACGATTACACCAGCAATGGCAACAACCGCCACGCGCAGAAGAACGAATGGCAGCCGCGGCTGGGCTTCTCCTACGACTTGAACGGTGATCAGAGGCACGTGATCTTCGGCGGCGCCGGACGTTCCTACGACCGGAATCTGTATCAGTATCTGCAACTGGAACAGACCAAGGCCGCGCTGTCCGAGCCCACCTATTACTTCAGCACATCGACCCAACCGTGCATGGGTCAGCCGTGCGTGCCTTGGAATCCGAGCTATCTGAGCATCCCCGGCTTGCAGACGCTGGTGCAAGGGAGCAATGCCGGCAAGGAAGTCGACATGATCAACAACAATCTGAAGGTGCCGTATTCGGACCAGTTCAGCCTCGGCATGCGCAACACGCTCGGCGAATGGAATACGAGTGCCACTGTCTCCCGCATCAAAAGCTACGACGGATTCATCTTCACCTTGGGCAATCGCTTTCCGAACGGCGCGTTCTGGATGAATGGCGGCCAGCCGTGGGGCAACGGCGTGCCAGGCTTCGGCGCGCTGATCATCGGCAACAACGGCGTCGAGACCCGCAGCACGCAGTTGCTGTTGTCACTGGAAAAACCCTATACCAAGCAGTCCGGCTGGGGCGTCACGGTGGCTTACACCTACACCCATGCGGACCAGAACCGCGACATCCTCAATTACGGCGGCTATGGTTTCGACCAAGCGACGATCGGGGATTATCCTTTCATCCTCTCCGACATTGCGCCCAAGCATCGGCTGGTCGCCACCGGCGTGATCGACGGGCCGTGGGGCGTCACGTTCGCCACCAAGCTGACGCTGGCCACGCCGACTCCCAACAACGGATTCATCAGTTACAGCTATCCGGCTACTGCTCCGAACGGGGCCAACAACTTGCCTGTTGCGGGCGTTCCGAGTGGGGGAAAATCGTTTATGTTCGGCGGTCCGATCTTCGGCTACCGCTCGGTCGATTTCGAGGCGACCAAGGACTGGTTGATCGCCGGCGACACGCACCTGTATCTGCGACTCGATGTGCTCAACGCGTTCAATTACAAGAACCTCGTTGATGTCAACTCGGCTTATCCGACGTACTTTCCGATCTCGTACAACCCTACCGGCAATATCACCGGCGTACCGCGCACCTTCAAGTTCACCGTCGGCGTGAGATGGTGAAGAGTTGCGCAGCGATCTGAGGATGTTTCGACGCGGTCCACAAAGCCCGCGCTGCGGGCTTTGTGCTGTTCGTCGTATCGTGACGCTATGAGTGAACCCATCCGCAATATCGTGATCGTCGGCGGCGGCACCGCCGGCTGGATGGCGGCGGCGGCCTTCGCCAAGGTGTTCGGCGATGCGTGCGCGGTGCGGCTGATCGAATCCGAGGAGATCGGCACGGTCGGCGTGGGCAAGGCCACCGTGCCGCACTTGAAGCTGTTCAATCAGTTGCTGGAGATCGACGAGGTCGACTTCATCAAGGCCGTCAAGGGCACCTTCAAGCTCGGCATCGAGTTCGTGGATTGGGCGCGGATCGGCGACCACTACATCCACGGCTTCGGCACCATCGGCCACGACTACGGCCTGCTGCCGTTCCACCAGTACTGGATCAAGGCGCGGCAGATGGGCCGCGCCGCTGACATCGGCGCGTATTCGCTCAACACCGCCGCCGCGCCGCGCAACAAGTTCATGACCGCCGCCAGCGACGTGCCGCCGACCTCGCCATTGGCCCAGATCTTCTACGCCTATCATTTCGATGCGGGTTTGTATGCAAAGTATTTGCGCGGCTACGCCGAAGCGCGCGGCGTGCGTCGCACCGAAGGCAAGGTTGTGCAGGTCGTGCAACGGACCGACGATGGTTTTATCGAAGCGGTAGTGCTGGCAAGCGGCGAGCGTATCGAGGGCGATCTCTTTATCGATTGTTCCGGCTTCCGCGGACTGCTGATCGAGCAGACCCTGCATGCCGGCTACGAGGATTGGTCGCACTGGCTGCCGTGCGATCGCGCGGTGGCCGTGCCGTGCGAGAACGCCGGGCCGCTGACGCCCTTCGTGCGCTGCACCGCGCGCGACGCGGGCTGGCAGTGGCGCATACCGCTGCAGCACCGCTGCGGCAATGGTTACGTGTATTCCAGCGCGCACGTCGGCGAAGATGAAGCAGCAGCGACATTGCTGAAACACATCGATGGACGCGCGCTAGCCGAGCCGCGCGTGCTGCGCTTCACCGCCGGGCAGCGCAAGAAAACGTGGATCGGCAACTGCGTGGCGATCGGGCTGGCCAGCGGGTTCCTCGAACCGCTGGAATCCACCAGCATCTATCTGATCCAGTCCGGCATCGCGCGACTGGTGAATCTGTTCCCGGATCAAGGTTTCAGCCAGGTGGTGATCGACCGCTACAACGCGCAGGCGGCATTCGAGATCGAGCGCATCCGCGATTTCATCATCCTGCATTACTGCGCCACCGAGCGCGCCGACACGCCGCTCTGGAACCAGTGCCGCACGGTGGAGATTCCCGCGTCGCTCGCCGACAACATCGCCCTGTTTCGCGACAGCGGTCGCTTCTACCGCAACGCCGAGGAGATGTTCGCGCAGACCAGTTGGGTGCAGGTGATGCTGGGGCAGCGCATCCAACCCTGCGGTTATCACCCGGCGGTCGATCAACTCCCCGACAATGAGCTGCTGGAGTTCGTCGGCGGCGTGCGACGCGTGATCGCGGCCTGCGTGGAAGCGATGCCCACGCACGAGCAGTTCATCGCGCGCCGTTGCCCGGCGGCATGACGCCGGCTTCTATCGGCGACGAACGAAAGAGGATGCGATGAATCGTCTTGCGGGTGTGGTGTTGTCCTTGATCGCAATAGGCGGCATGGGTATCGGGATGGCCGCGACGCAACATGCGCGAGCCACAACGAATGCGCCGGACGCGGAAATCGGCTCGTTGCAGGGCGCGTCGTACCGCATCGACGTGCCGGCCAACTGGAAACATCGGCTGATCGTGTTCTTCCACGGCACCTCGCCCGCGCCGGTGGTGTTCTCCGCGAAGGACGCACTCTCGCCGATGTTCGAGCCGATGTTGCGCCGAGGTTATGCGGTGATCCAGTCGGGTTATTCGCAGGGCGGCTGGGCGATCCAGCGGGCCGCGTTGGATACCGAGCGGCTACGTCGGTTTTTCATCGCGCATCACGGCGCGCCGAAGCAAAGTTTCGTGATGGGCATGTCGATGGGCGGCACGCTGACCGCGATGACGATCGAGCATCAGCCCGACGTTTACGCCGGCGCGCTGTCGTTATGCGGGGCGATCGGGCCGAGCGACGCATTGATGCAGCAGGGCTTCGCGTTGCGCGCGGCGTTCGACTATTACTTTCCCGACGTGCTCGGGACGCTGGCGCCGGTTCCGGATTCGTTCCGCGCCGATGCGATGACGGAAGCGAGGATCGCCGCCGCGCTGGCCGCCAAACCCGCCGCGACCCGCGCGCTGCTGCATTGGTACGGCGCGGCCGATACGAATAACCTCGCGCCGGTGCTAGCCTCGATTACCGAGGACATTCGCAGGTTGCAGCAGCGCACCCACGGCAATCCGGTCGGCAATGCCGATCTGATTTACATCGGTTCCGGCGACGATGCCGCGCTCAATGACGGCGTGCGCCGCTATCGCGCGGACGCGAGCCCGGCTGCGTGGCTGGCGCGCTGGTACACGCCGAGCGGCAAGCTCACGCGACCGATGCTGGCCGTGCACGACACCCGCGACCCGCTGGTGCCGGCATCGAGCGCGTTCGAATACGCTCTCGCCGCGCAGCGCGCGGGCCACAGCGACAACTTCGTGCAGCAGTACGTCAACCGCGAAGGCCATTGCGTGTTCACGCCGCAGGAAGTCGGACGCGCGTTCGCCGAACTGATCGACTGGGTGGATGCGGATAAACGTCCGCAACCCGGCAAGCTGGAGTGAGCTAGCAATGGGTCGTTCGTCTTTACATGCATCACGCCGGATCGCGCTGGTCTTTCTGTTGGCGTTGCTGTCCGGCTTCAATGCATCGCCGTCCTCCGCGCAGCGCGCGCCCGCGAGCAAGCAGGTTGTCACGACGCCCCACTCGGCCGCGCAGCCGCTCAGCGTCGACGATCTCGAACATCGCACCTTCGCGTTTTTCTGGAAGACCGCCAATCCCGCCAATGGCCTGGTGCCCGATCACTGGCCGCTCGGCAAGGAACCGTTCGCCAGCATCGCCGCGGTGGGCTTTGCGTTGACCGCGTACCCCATCGGCGTGGAGCGTGGCTGGATCACACGCGATCAGGCGCGCGCGCGGGTGCTAGCCACCTTGCGGTTTTTCGCCAACGCGCCGCAAGGACCGAACGAGGACGGCGAAACCGGTTATCACGGTTTCTACTACCACTTTCTGGACATGCAGCAAGGGCGCCGCTACGCGAAGTGGGTCGAGGTCTCGACCATCGACACCACGCTGCTGATGGCCGGCGTGTTGTTTGACGAATCATATTTCAATGGCGACGGCCGCCAAGAGCGCGAAATCCGCAAGCTCGCGGAAACGCTGTACCGCAATGTCGACTGGAACTGGGTGCAGGTGCGCCCGCCCTTGATCGGCATGGGCTGGACCCCGGGCGGCCACTTCATCCCGCACGACTGGCAGGGTTACGACGAGGCGATGCTGTTGTACGTGCTGGCGCTGGGTTCGCCCACGCACGCGGTGCAACCGGACGCGTGGACGGCATGGACCGCGAGCTACGATTGGACGTGGGGCAGCTTCATGGGCGGCAAGCCGCATATCGGCTTCGCGCCGTTGTTCGGCCACCAGTTCAGCCACGCGTGGATCGACTTCCGCGGCATCCGCGATGCCTACATGCGCGCCCGGGATATCGATTATTTCGAGAACAGTATTCGCGCCATCGTCGGCCAGCGCGCCTACGCGATCGCCGATCCGCAACACTTCAAGGGTTACGGCGCAAACGTGTGGGGACTGACCGCCAGCAACGGCCCCGCCGGCGTGGTCTGGGAACACAATGGCGCGCGCATTTTTTTCCAC
>JBDTAJ010000162.1:0-2959 GCA_039924705.1 Rhodanobacteraceae bacterium | reverse complement strand
GTCCGTGGTGCCTGGCGCCAGCCCGGCCATCCTTGGCCGGCCGCTCATCCGAACACGCGATGCGACTACTCGCGCCATCCATGGCGCTCGCCCTTCGGGCCAGCTTCGCTGTTCGCGTGCGCTCCCGGCGCACGCAGTCAACGATCGCGTAAACGTTCGGATTCGCCCTACACAACGGCGCGGTTGATACCGCGCCGTTTGTTTTTGCGGTTCTCCTAAACTCCGCGCATGAATGACGATAGCGAATTGCGCGGCTGGCTCATCCTGCTGCGCGCGCCGGGCATCGGGCCGGCCGCGTTGCGCGGGTTGATCGAACGCGCGGGGTCCGCGCGCGAGGCGTGCTCACAGTCGCGGCGGCTGCGCGGCGAACTTGCGTTGAGCCGCGACGCGATTGTCTGGATCGATGCGCCGGATACGGCGCGGATCGACGCCGATCTCGCCTGGCTCGCGCAGCCCAATCGTCGCCTGCTGCGATTCAGCGACGCGGATTTCCCGCCGCAACTGGCGCAGATTCCGCAACCGCCATCGGCGCTGTTCGTGGCCGGCGATCCCGCGCTTTTGTTGGGCGCGCAGATCGCGGTGGTCGGCGCGCGCAGCGCCAGCGCACAAGGCTTGGCGAATGCGCGCGATTTCGCACGCGTCTTCGCCCGCGCCGGGCTGGCGGTGACCAGCGGCCTGGCCGACGGCATCGACGGCGCCGCGCACGCCGGTGCGCTGGATGCCAAAGGCGCCACCGTGGCCGTGATCGGCACCGGCGCGGATCTGGTTTATCCGCGCAAGCACCGTGAGCTGGCGGCCAAGATCACCGAGCAGGGCGCGATCGTGTCGGAATACCCGCTTGGTACGCCGGCGCTGCCTGCGCATTTCCCGGAGCGCAACCGGCTGATCGCGGGCTTGACGCTGGGGACGCTGGTGGTGGAAGCCGGCCTGCAATCGGGATCGCTGATCACGGCGAGGCTGGCCGGGGAGGCCGGGCGTGAGGTGTTCGTCCTGCCCGGTTCGATCCACAATCCGCTGGCGCGCGGCTGCCATCGGTTGATCCGCGATGGCGCGCGGCTGGTCGAAACCGGTAACGAGGTGATCGAGGCGCTTGTCCCTGCGGCACGGGCCTTGGGCGCGGACTTGCGGGCGCGGCTGGACGCACCCGCGAGCGGCGCCGAAGTCGCCCCGCCCACGCGCAGCGATCGTAGGGCCGACCCCGATTACGCGCGCCTCTTGGCCGCTCTCGACGAGGCGCCGGCGGCGCTGGACGAACTGGCCGCGCGCACCGGACTTGGCCCGGCGGCGCTGTCCTCGATGCTGCTGCTTTTGGAACTGGAAGGTGTGGTGGCGCCTGCCGTCAATGGCCGCTGGCAGCGGCTGTTTTGAAAATTGCGCTTGACAGCGACCGCCCCGACGTGTGCTCACTATAAATAGGGGCGCATCCTGACCGGCGCCGACTACGAATCCTTCCATGGCCAAAAACCTGCTTATCGTCGAGTCGCCCGCCAAGGCCAAGACGATCAACAAATACCTCGGCGCCGACTTCCACGTACTGGCCTCCTACGGCCACGTGCGCGATCTCGTGCCCAAGGAAGGCGCGGTCGACCCCGAGCATGGCTTCGCGATGGACTATGCGTTGATCGAGAAAAACGAGCGTCACGTCGATGCGATCGCCAAGGCCGCGAAAGCCGCCGACACGATTTATCTGGCCACCGATCTTGATCGCGAAGGCGAGGCGATCTCCTGGCACATCAGCGAAATTCTGCGCGAGCGCGGTTTGTTGAAGAATCGCGAAGTGCATCGCGTGGTGTTCTCGGAAATCACCCCGCGCGCCATCAAGGAAGCCGTGGCGCATCCGCGCAAGCTCTCGCACGACCTGGTGGACGCCCAGCAGGCGCGGCGCGCGCTGGATTACCTGGTCGGCTTCAACCTCTCGCCAGTGTTGTGGCGCAAGTTGCAACGCGGGCTTTCCGCCGGGCGCGTGCAATCGCCGGCGCTGCGGATGATCGCCGAGCGCGAGGAGGAGATCGAAGCCTTCAAGCCACGCGAATACTGGTCGATGGAAGCCCAGCTCGCACATCGTGATGGTGCTTTCAGCGCGCGACTGGTGAGGCTCAACGGCAAGAAGTTCGAGCAGTTCGATTTGAACAACGATCGCGACGCGCACACAGCGCGCGATGCGTTGCTCGTCGCTGCAAGCGGCAGACTCACCGTCGCCGACATCCAGAGCAAGCAACGCCAGCGCCGGCCATCGCCGCCGTTCACCACGTCGACCTTGCAACAGGAAGCCGCGCGCAAGCTCGGGCTTTCCACCAGTCGCAGCATGCGCATCGCGCAGGGTTTGTACGAAGGCGTGGCGCTGGGCGCCGAGGGCAACGTCGGCCTGATCACCTACATGCGCACCGATTCCACGCATCTGTCCGGGGATGCGATCGGCGAACTGCGCGCGGCGATCGAGCGCGAATACGGCAAACAGGGCCTGCCCGAACACGCGATGGTCTACAAGACCAAATCCAAGAACGCGCAGGAAGCGCACGAGGCGGTGCGTCCGACTTCCGCGCTGCGCACGCCGAAATCCGTCGCGGCGTTTCTCACCCCCGATCAATTGAAACTTTACGACTTGATCTGGAAGCGCGCGGTCGCCTGCCAGATGAAACCGGCCACGCTGAACACCGTGGCGATCGAATTTCCTTGCGGCAAGGACGCGGACTTTCGCGCCACCGGCACCACCGTGGTCGATCCGGGATTTCTCGCCGTGTACGAGGAAGGCCGCGATCAGAAATCCGAAGACGACGAGGAAGCGCGCAAGTTGCCCGCTTTGAAAGTCGGCGATGCCGTGCCGCTTTCCGATATCGTCACCGCGCAGCATTTCACCGAACCACCGCCGCGCTATTCGGAAGCAAGTCTTGTCAAGACGCTGGAGGAATACGGCATCGGCCGGCCTTCAACGTATGCCAGCATCATCCAGACCCTGCTC
>JBDTAJ010000161.1:0-6082 GCA_039924705.1 Rhodanobacteraceae bacterium | reverse complement strand
CTCTCCGCGCAATCGCCGCCTTGCAAGAGGAAACGCTTGCCTTCTTGCGCGTCGGCCAGCAATTGTTTCAACGTCAATACTTCCCATGAGGTGACTAGCGGCGGCAAGCTCGATAAACGAGCGAGCGCGCCGTCCAGTTCCGACGCATCGTCGTACACGGGTTGTTGCGCAGCCGGGCGCGCGCGCCAACTGTCGGGCTGCCAGGGCGGCGTTTCGCGCACCGCACGCAAGGGGCGTTCTGAAATACTCATGATGCGCCTATGCTAGCGCGCGTGGTGGCCCGACGTCGCGCATCGGTTTCCCATGCCGCTGCCGCGGCAACAATGCCCACAGGCCCAGCAGGACATACCAGACCAGTGTCCAAAACGGCATCGACATACCGAGAAAGCGCCAGTTGACCACCGCGCATTCGCCGGAGCCGATGAACACCAGCTTCAACACTTTCGACAGCGGAAAAGCGTCAAGCAGGTAGTTGAGGCCCGGTCCGCAGGCCGGCACCTGATCCGGCGGCAGCGATTGCAACCACAAATGTCTTGCCGCGATCACGATCCCGGCGATCGCGCCCAGCACGATCAGCACGCGATAAACCGAGCGGCCGTTGCCGCGCGGCGCGTGCAGGCCGCCGATCAGGAACCACAATCCCATCCAGATGAAAGCGATCCGCTGGAAGATGCACAGCGGGCACGGCGCAAGCCCGAGCCGGTATTCGGCGAACAGCGCGTAGGCGAGCAGCGCCGCACAGACGACGAAGCCCAGCAGGTAAGAAAAGCGGAAAGACCAGTGCAGTGGATTCATCGCATGGGACTTAGATTTGGCGCGAGCGGCTAATTTAGCGACAAGCGACGCCGCAGTCATGAATTTGTTGTCAGGCGCGAATTCGGAGTTGGGCGTTTGCGCCGACCGTCAGATTCGCAATAGTGACTTCGAGACGATTCCTTGTGCCAATGAAGTCAGCAGCGCACGCCAATACCATCGCGCGGAATATATCCAAGTGGAGATCGGAACATGCGCATGCTCGATCGACCCGTCTGGGCCAGCCTTACCACTTATCACTCGGCCTTGTCGGAAGGCGGCGCGTTGGCCAAACGCTACGCGCGCAACATTAACCTGTTCGCCTCGGCGAGCGACGATGGCTTGGAAGCGCTGGGCGCCTTGGCGGCTTTAGTGGCTTCGGGCGAAAGCGCCTTCGCGCTGCAGGTACCGGACATCATTGTCCCACGAAGTCTCCACGTGACGAAAGCAGCCAAGGGTGTGCAGATGTAGCGGCCCATCCCATACGCGCCGACGCGGTGGAGAAAGACACTCTGGAGCTTGGCGATGCCGATGCGCCTGAAATGTTGGCCTTGGCTACGCTCTCCGAGCCGGGTCTCTCCCTGGCCCGCACCCACGATGTGGGCGCATTTATCGGCGTTCGGATCGACGGGCGATTGGCAGCCACGGCGGGCGAGCGGATGAGGATGCCCGGTTACATCGAAGTCAGCGAGTCTGTACCCACCATCCAAGATCGAGGCGAAGAGCCGTTCCTGCACGCATGGAAGACCAACCTGCCGGCCATTTCGCTTTACAAAAAACTTGGCTTCCGGCTGCGAACGGAAGTCAATGTCGCAGTGCTCGAACGTAGCCACCCTGCCTCGGAATAATCTGGCAGACCCACTCTACAAACAGCGGAGCGTGTTGCTTCCAGAAACAAAAACCCCGACCGTCGCTAATCGGGGTTCAAGTGCGCAACCTCGCGCGACAAATCATTTGGCGGCGGCTTCGGCCTGCTGCGGTCGATCGACCAGTTCGACGTAGGCCATCGGCGCGTTGTCGCCGACGCGGTTGCCGCACTTCAAGATTCGCAGATAACCGCCGGGGCGCGCGCGGTAGCGCGGCCCAAGCTCGACGAACAATTTGCCGACCGCCTGCTTGTCGCGCAGACGTGCGAAGGCGAGACGGCGATTGGCCACGCCATCGATCTTGGCCATAGTGATCAGCGGTTCCGCGACGCGACGCAGTTCCTTGGCTTTCGGCAAGGTGGTGCGGATCAGCTCGTGCTTGATCAAGGACGCCGCCATGTTCTTGAACATGGCCTCGCGATGGCTGCTGGTGCGGTTGAGTTTGCGTCCGGATTTGAGGTGGCGCATGGTCGTGGTTCCGATTCGTTACAGCGGAGCAAAGCGCGCCGCATGTTGATGCGAGTGCGAACCATGGATGGTTCGCCGCGGATCAAGCACGCTCTTGCCACTTGTGCATGATCCGGCGAAGCCGAGGCCGGGCGTGTACCGGACTCGGCGTGTCGGAGCAGCACACGGACGTGCTGTCTCCGACCAACAATTAGCCCAATTGCATGCCGTGGGAAAGCCCCGCCGGCGGCCAGTTTTCGAGCTTCATGCCGAGCGCCAAGCTCTTGGCTCCAAGCACGTCCTTGATTTCGGTCAACGACTTCTTGCCGAGGTTCGGCGTCTTCAAGAGTTCCACTTCGGTCTTCTGCACCAAGTCGCCGATGTAATAGATGCTTTCGGCCTTCAGGCAATTGGCCGAACGCACGGTCAATTCTAGGTCGTCGATCGGGCGCGTCAGCAACGGATCGAAGCCGGTCTTCTCGGCCTTGGCGTCGGGGCTCTCGCGGCGGGTGAAATCACCGAACACCGACAATTGGTCGAGCAGCGTCTCGGCGGCCTTGCGCACGACTTCGTCGGCTTGCACGGTACCGTTGGTCTCGACGTCCAGCACCAGCTTGTCAAGGTTGGTGCGCTGCTCCACGCGCGCGGCGTCCACTTCGTAGGCGACGCGGCGCACCGGGCAGAACGAGGCATCCAGCTGCAGGCGGCCGATCGGACGCGATTCCTCGTCCGGATTGACACGCGCGGTGGCCGGCTGATAGCCGATGCCGCGCCGCACCTTCAGGCGCATATTGAGACCGACGTCCTTGGTCAAATGACAAAGGATGTGTTCGGGATTGACGATCTCCACCGTGTGGTCGGTGGTGATGTCGCCGGCGGTGACCACGCCCTTGCCCTTCTTCGAGAGCGTCAGCGTGGTCTCGTCGGTGCCGTGCATGCGGATGGCGACGTCCTTCAGGTTCAACAGGACCTCGATCACGTCTTCCTGCAAGCCTTCGAGCGTGGTGTATTCATGCAGCACGCCGTCGATCTCGACCTCGGTGATCGCGCAGCCGGGGATCGAGGACAACAACACGCGGCGCAGCGCGTTGCCCAGGGTGTGGCCAAAGCCGCGCTCGAGCGGCTCCACGACCACACGCGCATGATTCGGACCGAGCTGTTCGACGTTGAGACCGCGCGGCCGCAGGACGCTGGTGGAAGAGACTGCCATGGAACACTCCGGAAAATCATCTGATGGAAACCCGAAGGATTCGGATCTCCGAAGAACTGGCGCGCCGTGAACGATACTTTTGTCGCGGCGACTTAGCGAAATGGGCGCCTATGCGGCTATCCGACCATCCAAAATGCGGCCGCTTACTTCGAATACAACTCGACGATCAGGTTCTCGTTGATGTCGCTCGGCAGGTCGCCGCGATCCGGCAGTGCCTTGAACACGCCGGCAAACTTCTTCGGGTCGACCTCGACCCAACCCGGGCGCAGATCCATGCCGTCGGCCAGTGTCATCGCTTCCTGCACGCGCAACTGCGCGCGGCCGCGCTCGGTCAGCGCGACTTCGTCACCCGGACGCACGGCGTAAGACGCCACGTTGACCTTCTTGCCGTTGACCAGGATCGATTTGTGCGCGACGAGCTGGCGCGCCTGCGCGCGGGTCACCGCGAAACCCATCCGATAGACCACGTTATCGAGACGCGTTTCCAGCATGCGCAGCAGGTTCTCGCCAGTGTTGCCTTTCAACGAGGATGCTTTCTTGTAGTAATTGCCGAACTGGCGCTCGAGCACGCCGTAGATGCGCTTGACCTTCTGCTTCTCTCGCAACTGCACGGCATAATCGGACAGCCGCGTGCGCTTGTTGGCGCCGTGCTGGCCGGGCTTGCTCTCGAACTTGCACTTGGAATCGAGCGCGCGCGCCGGACTCTTCAGCGAAAGATCGGCGCCCTCGCGACGGGCCAATTTGCAGGTGGGACCACGGTAACGTGCCATAAAAACCTCTTAGACCCGACGCTTCTTGGGTGGGCGGCAGCCGTTGTGCGGAATCGGCGTGACGTCGATGATGTTGGTGACCTTGTAGCCGAGCGCGTTCAACGAACGCACCGCCGACTCGCGACCGGGACCCGGACCCTTGATGCGCACTTCCAGCGTCTTCAAGCCGTAGTCCAGCGCGACGCGGCCGGCCTTCTCGGCGGCCACCTGGGCGGCAAACGGCGTAGATTTGCGCGAGCCACGGAAGCCCGCGCCCCCGGCGGTCGCCCACGACAGCGCATTACCCTGTCGATCGGTGATGGTGACGATGGTGTTGTTGAAGGAAGCCTGCACGTGCACGATGCCGTCGGTGACGACGCGCTTGACCTTCTTCTTTGCCTTGACCGGATTTGCCATATTCTTCTCTATTAATTACTTCTTGATGGGACGGCGCGGACCCTTGCGCGTGCGCGCATTGGTGCGCGTACGCTGGCCGCGCACCGGCAGGCCGCGGCGGTGGCGCAGGCCGCGGTAGGTGCCAAGGTCGATCAAGCGCTTGATGCTGATGCCGACTTCGCGGCGCAGATCGCCCTCGACCGCGAATTTGGCGATGCCCTGGCGCAACTTCTCGACTTCGCCTTCCGACAGCGACTTGATCTGCGTGGCCGGATCGATGCCGGCCTCGACGCAGATCGAACGCGAACGCGCGCGGCCGATCCCGAAGATGCTCTGCAATCCGACCCAGACGTGCTTGTTGACTGGCAGGTTGACACCCGCAATGCGCGCCATGATTTATTCTCTCCAATCCTCTTGGTGAACAGTTTGAAAGCTGTTGCGCTGGCTGCTTTCTCAAACCACTCGACGTTGCCAAACTGTCAATTATAGCGGAAAACCCGGGCCGACTGGTAGCTGTAAATAGCAGCCAATTCGGGGGCCAAAAAAACTGGGTGGGCTCAACTTCGACGCAAATTCGCCTTCTTCAGCAGGCTCTCGTACTGGTGCGATACCAGATGCGCCGAGACCTGCGCCCGGAAGTCCATCGCCACCACCACCACGATCAGGAGCGAGGTGCCGCCGAAATAAAACGGCACATGCCAGGCCGTCTGCAAAAAGGTCGGGATCAGGCATACCGCCGCCAGATACAGCGCTCCCGCACCAGTCAATCGCGTCAACACGCCGTCGATGTAATCCGCCGAGGCCTTGCCCGGCCGGATGCCCGGGATCAGCGCACCGGAGCGCTTCAAGTTGTCCGCGGTCTCCTGCGCGTTGAACACGATCGCGGTGTAGAAGAACGCGAAGATGATGATGAGCAGCGCGTACAAGATCACGTACGGCGGCTCGCCGGGCGTCAGCGCGGTGGTGATCGCCTGCAACCAGCGCATTTGTCCCGCGTTCGAGAACCACGTCGCCGCGGTCGCCGGGAACATGATCAGCGACGAGGCGAAGATCGGCTGGATGACGCCCGACATGTTGATCTTGAGCGGCAGATGCGAACTCTGATTCATGTACGCGTGAGAGCCGCCCTGCCGGCGCGCGTAGTTGACCGTGATCCGCCGTTGCGCGCTCTCCATGAACACCACGAACGCGGTCACCAGCAACACCACCGCGATCACCAGCAGCACCTTGATCGGCGACAGCTCGCCGTTGTTGGCCATGGTCAGCGTCTGCGTCAGCGCGCGCGGCAGACCTGCAACGATGCCGGCGAAAATGATCAGCGAGATGCCGTTGCCGACGCCGCGTTCGGTGATCTGCTCGCCCAGCCACATCAGGAACATGGTGCCTGCGGTCAACCCGATCACCGAGGCGAAGATGAAACCGAAGCCAGGGTCGTACACGATATTGCCACCGCCGATGCCGCCCTTCTCCAGCGCAACCGCGATGCCGAACGCCTGAAACGCGGCAAGACCCACCGTGCCCCAACGCGTATATTTGGTCAGGATGCGCTGTCCGGCCTGGCCTTCCTTGCGCAACTGCTGCCACGCCGGCACCACCGAACCCATCATCTGCACCACGATCGA
>JBDTAJ010000160.1:0-12298 GCA_039924705.1 Rhodanobacteraceae bacterium | reverse complement strand
CCGGATTTCAACGCGCAGTCCGCGGCCTTTCTCATCCATGCCGAAATCCAATGTGGCGCCGTGGCGCTCGGCGATCTCGCGTACGATCGCCAAGCCTAGCCCGCTGCCTTCGCGCCCGATTCCATTGCGCTCGTTGCCATCGACCCGGAAGAAACGCTCGCCCAATCGCGGCCACAGCGCTTCCGGCACGCCGGAGCCGTCGTCGCTGACGCTCAGCGATACGCCGTCTCCGCGGTCGGGCTCCACCGTGACGGTGACCATGCCATCGGCGCGTCCATAGCGCAGGGCGTTGTCGATCAGGTTTCCGAGCAATTCGTGCAGCAGCAACGCGTTGCCAATCACGCCCACACCGTGCGCCGGGCCGCTGTAGCCGAGGTCGGCGTCCCGCGCCAAGGCGGCGGGCGCGCGCGCGGCGACTTCCTCGCGGGTCAGTTCCGCCAGATCCAATGGCGCGGCGGCGCCCAGCACTTCGTCCGGCGCCTGTGCCCGCGCCAGCGCCAGCAATTGACCGGCGGCGCGTGCGGTGCCGGCCGACAGGCGCTGCACATGGATCAACGCTTCGCGCACCGATTCCGGGCGCGGATCGGCCAGCGCGCGTTCGGCTTGCAGGCGCAGCCCCGCCAGCGGCGTGCGCAATTGATGCGCGGCGTCGGCGATGAAGCGTTGTTGCTGCTGCAACAGACGATCCACCCGCGCCAGCAATGCGTCGATGGTCGCCACCAATGGCTGCACTTCCAGCGGCACATCCGGGGTGTGCAGCGGCGACAAATCGCCAGCGTGGCGCAGGCGGATTTCGCGAGTCAGCGGATCGAGCACGCGCAAGCCGCGATTGACGCCGAACCAGACCAGCAGCATCGCGAACACGATCAGCGCAAGTTCGATCGGGACGGTCGCGGTCAGCAGTTCGCGCGCCAGCAGATGTCGCTTGCGCACGGTTTCGGCGGCGGAGATCACCAACGTGTCGCGCGGATCGTCATCGTTGGCGATCAGCACCGACACCATGCGCATGCTGTGCTCGCCGCGCCGGAAACTGGTGTACAGCGGATCGGGACTCGGCGCCTGTGCCGTGGGTTGCGGCAACGCCTTGTCGCCGGCAAGCAACCCGTAACGCGCGCTGCGCACCGCGTAAAGAATTTGATCGTACGGATCGTATTGCAGCAGGATGCGGGCCTGATCGGAAAGTTCGTTGCGACCCGCGTCGCTGTTGACCAGTTGGCCCAGCGCGCGCGCACTTTCCAGCAGCCAGCGGTCGTACACGCGGTTGGCGTAGTACAGCGCGAGGCCGTAGGTCAGCGCCGCGCCGCATATCAGCACCGCGCATAATGGCAGCGCGACGAAGCGCAGCAGGCGTCGTCTAAGGCTCGGATGATGTGTCATCGTCGCCGGCTTCCAGCAAATAGCCGAGTCCACGCACGGTGCGCAACTGCACATCGCTGCCGACGAGCTTGCGGCGTAGCCGATACACGGCGATGTCGAGGCCATTGTCGGACAATGCTTCGTCCCATTTGCACAACGTCTCGATCAATTGTTCGCGGCTGGTGACGCGGCCGCGGCGCACCACCAGCGCTTCGAGCAGACCGAACTCGCGCGCGGTCAGTTCCAGCGACGCGTGATCGAGCAGCGCGCGGCGTCCGGCGAGGTCGATCGACAAGCGGCCCAGCCGCAGCAGCGGCACGCCCTGGCTGGCGCGACGACGCAGCAGCGCGCGTACGCGAGCGTCGAACTCTGCCAGCGCGAAGGGTTTCACCAGATAATCATCGGCGCCGAGATCGAGCGCGCGCACCCGCTGATCGAGCTCCTCGCGTGCGGTGATCACCAGCACCGGCACGCTGTCGGCGTCGTTGCGCAATTTGCGCAGGATCTCGCCGCCCTCGGCGCCGGGCAGTCCGAGATCGAGCACCACCAGCGCGAAGGCGTGGTCGCGCAACGCGGCCATGGCCTGCTGGCCATCGGCCAGATGATCGACAGTGTGACCGGCGCGCGAGAGCGCATCGCAGACCGCGTCGGCGATCGCCGCATCGTCCTCGACCACCAATACGCGCATGCAGGTTTTCCGCGTCGTCCGGCAACGCTGGTTAGAGTACACCGCGCGGGTCAGGCCAGCTTGGCCAGAACGAGTTCACCGGCGCCTTCGATCACGGCACGGGTTGGCGATCGCTCACCGCCAAACTCGATCCACGCTGCGTCGCCGGCGGTCAGCGTCAGCGAATTTTCGCCAGCGTTGGCCGTCGCGTGGCCGCGGTTGACATAGACCAGCCAGCGCACGCCGGGTTCCCGCAACAACACCATCGAATCGACCAGCGTGCGCGCCAGCAGTCCGCCGCGCACGCCGTTGCGCAGCATTAGATTGAAATCGCGGGTCGGACCTTCCGGCAAGACGCCGAAAGGCGCGGGCGTTCCGTCGAAGCACAACACCTGCAAACGCGCCGCCTGCCATTCGCGACCGTCGCCAAAGCGCAGCGTCATCGGCGCATCCAGCGGCGCCAGCAAACGATGCGTCTCCGGCCATTCCGAAAAAGGGCCGTCCTGTTCGATCCGCGCGATGCTAATGCGGATTTTCCAGTCGGCGTTGTCGGGCTCGCGCAGGATCACCTCCGTAAAGCCGCCGCCGTTGGCCCACGGTTCGCGGCGACGCTCGGCGGACGGGAGGCTGCGCAGATACGGCGTTTTCGCGGATTCGCTCATTTCATGCGCGCCAGCAACAACAGGCTCGCGCCGTAGGCGAGCAACGTTGCCGCGACTGCGGCGGTGAGACTCAACCAGAAGCCAACGCCGGCGCGCAGCAGCAGCGCCAATACCACGAACAGCGCCATCGAAGGAATCACCAGCCAGAGTATATCCAGCGAAAAACTCGCCAGCCGCAGCGGGTCGCGGGTGTCGTGCCACAACCACAACATCGCGAGCAGCGAGGTCAGTGGCAGTGAAACCAGGATCGCGCCGGCGACGGTCGAACGCTTGCCGAGTTCCGACGCGCCTGCGATCAGCAGAGCCGAGATCAAAACCTTGAGCAGGAATTGGGCCATCGCGTGGGCATCCGGATGACGTCGTGCCGACGATGATTCAATCCTAGCCCAGCAGCGCCGTCAACGCGCGCGTCGTCGCCGCGAGGCTCTCGCGCCAACCGATGCCGATAATCGGTGCGCCGCTGCGCGCGTCGCGGAAGGTTTCTTCCTGTCCGGGAGCCAGCAGATGGCGATAGTCGATCGTCAATTCCTCGCCCGCGCCGAGATCTCGCACGGCGAACACAAAGCCGAGATGCCATAGCCCGTTCGGTTCGAAAGCGTGATTGACGTAACACTCGTCCGGCCAGTCCGGAGACAATGTATAGCGATCCTCGAACCAACGCACCGAGGTGTGCATTTGTGCGGCGAGCTTGGGGTCGGTCTGCAGCTCCTCGAAGCTGAAGGTGTCGCCAACGCCATCCGGCGCGATGACAACGTGCGCGCGGCGCACGGGTTCTTCCAGATATAAGCCGAGTCCGGCGCTGGGAAGGGACGAGGCACCGATGCGGTAGCGCGGCAGGATCAAGAGATTGCTCCCTGATGAAGGCGCGCGAGTGTAGCCTGAGCGGAACCGTTTTGGACAAGCCCAGATTTTATGCTTGAATCCGCGCGCAAGAACGATGCGGGTCACGGTGCCAGCATCGCCTTGGTCATGCGGTGAGACTACTGCTTGCGCGAACGAGAGGCGCGGTGCGGCTTGTTTGCGTTGCCGGCTTTCATGCCCGCGGCAGCGGTGACTTTCGTGCCGCCGGAGAGACGAATCGCGTCGCGGTTGCGTTCCAGGGTCTTGTCGCCGATGCCCTTGACCTGACGCAAGTCATCGGCGTTCTTGAACGAACCGTGATCATTGCGCCACGCGACGATCGCATTGGCCTTGGCTAAGCCGATGCCATCCAGCGAGGTGGCGATGGCTGCGGCAGCGGCGTGATTGACATCGACCGGCGTGGCGGCGGACGCGGGCAGGGCGCAAGCGAGTGACAGCACCTGCGCGGCGAAGGTATTCCGGATCATGATCGTTCTCCCATGTTAGGCAAGTAAGCGCGCCGGCTCGATGCGCGGCGTCGCGTGGGAGAAGGATGGGATGTGAGGTTGCGCGGTTCTGCCGGGCAGACACCGCACCCGCTGTCCGTCCGCACTGCGCATGCCTGTCGGAAACGCCCCACATTCCGGCCACGAGCGCGCCGCTGCTACACTTTCCGGTCTTGCGCGAGCGGAGGGCGTCATGGATGCCAGCAAGCTGCAATCCTTCGTCGGCGGGTTGTGGGACGACGAGGTCGTGCCGCGGATCACCGACTACATCAAGATTCCCAACAAGTCGCCGATGTTCGATCCGCAATGGAGCGAACACGGGTACATGGAGGATGCGGTCAAATTGATGGAGGCGTGGGCGCGCGAGAAACTGACCGCGCTGCCGGGCGCGACGCTGGAGGTGGTGCGGCTGGAAAAACGCACGCCGCTGATCTTCATCGATGTCCCCGCGTTTGGTGAAGAAGCCAAGCCCGATGATTGCGTGTTGTTGTACGGGCATCTGGACAAGCAACCGGAAATGACCGGCTGGAGCGATGGACTGGGTCCCTGGACGCCGGTTTTGCAGGGCGACAAGCTGTTCGGCCGCGGCGGTGCCGACGATGGCTACGCGATCTTCGGGTCGCTGTCGGCGCTGCTGGCGCTGCGCGAACAGAAGATTCCGCACGCGCGTTGCGTGGTGATGATCGAAGCCTGCGAGGAATCCGGCAGCTACGACCTGCCCTACTATGTCGATCATCTCGCCGCGAGGATCGGGCAACCGTCGCTGGTGGTGTGTCTGGACTCCGGCTGCGGCAATTACGACCAATTGTGGTTGACGACATCCTTGCGCGGCATGACCGGCGGCAATCTGCGCGTGAGTGTGCTGAGCGAAGGCGTGCATTCGGGCGATGCGTCAGGCGTGGTGCCGTCGAGTTTTCGTATCCTGCGGGATTTGTTGTCGCGGCTGGAAGACGCCGCCACCGGCGAAATCCTGCCACGCGAATTGTATGTTGAAATCCCCGCGCAGCGTCTGGAACAAGCGAAACGCTGCGCACAAGTGCTGGGCGATGCGGTGTATGACAAGTTTCCCTTCCTGCCCGGCATGAAACCCGTGGCGGAGGATCTCGCCGAACTGGTGTTGAACCGCACCTGGCGCCCGCAGCTCGCGGTCATCGGCGCCGATGGCCTGCCGCCGCTGCAAAGCGCGGGCAACGTGATGCGCCCGTCCACCGCGGTGAAGCTGTCGCTGCGCCTGCCGCCGACGCTCGAGGGCAACAAGGCTGGCGAGCGTGTCAAGCAATTGTTGGAGCGCGACCCGCCCTACGGCTGCAAGATCGAGTTCGCGATGGAGAAAGCCTCCAGTGGCTGGAACGCACCGGCGCTGTCGGCTTGGCTGGAGCAAGCCGTGGCCGATGCGGCTCAGCTCGCGTTCGGCGCGCCGCCGGCGTACATGGGCGAGGGCGGCAGCATCCCGTTCATGGGCATGTTGGGCGAGAAGTTTCCGGGCGCGCAATTCCTGATCACCGGCGTGCTGGGCCCGCATTCCAACGCGCACGGTCCGAATGAGTTTCTGCATATTCCGACCGGCAAGCGGGTATCGATGGTGGTGGCGAAAGTCGTGGCCGAGCATGGCAACGCGAGCGCAAAGGGGCTGACCTGACGGGGTGTCGGCAGGAACTCTGCTGGCGACAGCCGGGATACCGAAACGTCAACCGCGCGCAGCGCGCTCTTACACTCGATGCCATGGCTTCATCCTTCCGCATCCGCGAAGCAGTCGCCGATGACGCCGCCACGCTGGCGGGGTTGTCGACGCAACTCGGTTATCCGGCCGATGCGGCCGCGATCGCGGTACGATTGCGCGACATTGCCGAAAATGGCGCCGGTGCGGTGTTGATCGCGGAGTTCGGCGATGGCGGCATCGCAGGCTGGGCGCATGTATTGCCGCAGCGTCGACTGGAGCACGATCCGAATGTCGAACTGGCCGGACTCATCGTCGGTAAAAACCGCCGTGGTGCCGGCGTCGACGCCGCGCTATTGCGCGCGGTCGAGGCGTGGGCGCGCGGGAACGGTTACACCGACATCGTGGTGCGCTCCAACGTGATCCGCGCACGCGCGCACCGCTTTTACTTGCGCGAAGGCTACGCCGAGAAAAAACGCCAGGCGGTGTTCGTCAAAAAGCTGTAAGCGACGGCGGCGGCTGAGCCGCGCTTCAACGGCCGCCGGCCGGACGTACCGGTTGACTTCGAAGATACAGCCACAACGCTGAAAGCTCGTTGTCGCTCATGTGGGCGAGGTTGCGCCACGGCATGAACGGATCGAGCACGGTGCCATCCGGGCGGTTGCCGGTTCGGATCGCGTGCACGAAATCCGCCTCGCTCCACTTGCCAAGGCCCGTAAGCGGATCGGGCGTAAGATTGGCCGCTTTCGGGAAACTCGGCGGCAAGCCGGGGATCGCGCCGCCGGAAAGATGTTCGCCGTGACAACCGGTACAGGCGCTGGCGAGATAACGGCCATACTCCACACTCACCAGGGCCGGCAGCGCGGCAACATGCGGCGCGCGCTGGTCGATCAATCGCGCCTCCAGCAAGTTGGGCATCCGCCCAAACGCGAATAGCGCGCGGCCGATCGGTCCGACGCGGGCCGGCGGCACCTCGCGGTCCACCGGTGGAACCTGCGTTGCCCACGCGATCACCGCAGCGGTGTCGGCGTCGCTCAGTGCGGCAAAATCGCGGATGGGCATAAACAAAAGGGGGCGCCCGTCGGGCTTGAAACCGTGGCGGATCGCGTGCTCCCAATCGGCGGTCGAGAGCGTTGCGCCGATGCCACCGTGGCCGCGGGTCAGATTGGGGCCGGCCAAGCGCCCGATCGGTGGGACGTCCATGACCACATGACCGCCAAGGTCGGCGCCATGACATTCGCGGCAGCCGCGCGTGGTGGCAATGTGCTCACCGCGCGCGAGGCTGGCCGCATCGGTCGGCAGCGTCAGCGGCGCTTCGTCGATCGCATAGCGCGTATTCAACGCGATATCGCTGCGACTCCACACGAACGCAACCAGCACGGCCACGACAACCAACAGCGCGAACAGTATCCGCAACAGCCAGCGTTTCATGGCAGCTCCCCACTCGCCGATTGTTCCGGCGATATACGCCCGCAACGGCGCCTTGTCCAGTGCTGTGCACGATGACGATCGACGCCGCGCGCGCTACCCTTGACCGGATTTTACGCGCAGACAGAGGAAATCCAATGCGCTTTGATTTGCCGCCGGTCACGCTGGGCCTGCTGATCCTCAATATCGCGGTATTCGGGCTGATGCAGCTCGGGGGCAGCGATTGGCTGCTGGTGCACGCCGCGCTGTGGCCGCTCGGACCGCAACACTTGGCTGGCTATGCGGCGGACGGCACGCCGGTGATGGTCGGCTTCCAAGTTTGGCAATTGCTGACCTACGCCTTCATGCACGGTGGCTGGACGCACATCGCCTTCAATATGCTCGCGCTATACATGTTTGGCGGCCCGATCGAGGAGCTGCTGGGCGCCCGGCATTTCCTCATCTATTACCTGTTTTGCGCGGTGATCGCGGCGGCCGCGCAACTGGCGGTGGTCCATTTTTTCACCCATGGATTCTATCCGACGGTGGGCGCTTCCGGCGCGATTTTCGGCCTGCTGCTGGCGTTCGGGATGTTGTATCCACAGGCGAAGATCATCGTGCTGATTCTGCCGATCCCGCTGCCGGCGTGGATCGCGGTGATCGGCTACATGGTGCTGGAACTGATCCTCGGCGTGACCGGCACGCAGGCGGGCGTCGCGCATTTCGCGCACCTGGGCGGGGCGATCGGCGGTTTCGTGTTGCTGCAATACTGGCGCGGCAAGTTGCCGGTCAAGCCCAAGCGCGTGCTGACACGCTAACGGAGCGGTTTGCAAAACTACTGCGCTCGGCATCTCGCGCGCCGGCGGTGCTCGGAATCCTCATGTACTGACGCGTGCACTCCGGTTCCTTCGCTCCGGCGGTGCGCAACCTGCCTTCGCTCGCTACGTTTTTCAAACCGCTCTGCGGCGATTAAGCCTTTAGCAATTCCGGTGGCAATGCCGGCGCGATCGCCTCGATCATGCCCGCGACCACATGCATATTGCCGGCGAGCAGATTGCCGGAAGCCGGGATGCCGTCTCGGCCGGCGAAGTCGCAGTAGCGGCCCCCGGCTTCGCGTACCAACAGCACCCCGGCGGCCATGTCCCAAGGCTTCAGACCGGTCTCGAAATAGCCATCCAGACGTCCATTCGCGACCCACGCGAGATCCAGCGCGGCGGAGCCGCTGCGACGGATGTCTTCGGCCTGCTTCAGCAATTCGCGGGTCATGCCGAGTTGCGCATCCAGATGCGCGCGCTCGCGGAACGGAAAGCCGGTTGCCAGCATCGCGCCGTCGAGCGATTCGCGCGGGGCGACGCGCAGGCGGCGATCATTGAAGAACGCGCCGTCGCCCTTGCTGGCGGAGTAAATCTCGTTGCGCAAAGGGTCCAGGATCACGCCGTGCTGCGGTTCGCCGCGTTCCAGTTGCGCGATCGATACCGCGAAGTGCGGGATGCCGCGCAGGTAATTGTGGGTGCCGTCGAGCGGATCGATCACCCAGGTGAAACGCGCGTTTCTTTTTCCCGACGCACCGGATTCCTCGCCGAGGATCGCGTGGTCGGGATAGGCGCGCTTCAATTCGCGCACGATCTCGGCTTCGGCCAGCTTGTCGACCTCCGAGACGAAATCCATGCGCTGCTTTTCCACCACGGCGAGATCGCCGAGACGGTTCATGTAGCGCAGGATCACGCTGCCCGCGGCGCGCGCGGCGCGCACGGCAACGGTGACGGCGGGTCGGGCCATTTCGATTATCCGGCAAGAATGATAAAGAGCGGCCGCGAGCGCCGAATACGAAAGGATAACAGACGAGCGGAAGCAGGGAGTGGGAAGTAGAAAGTAGGAGGTGCAACGTTGTTATGCTTTCCCACTACCCACTACCCACTACCCACTACCCACTACCCACTACCCACTACCCACTACCCACTACCCACTACCCACTACCCACTACCCACTACCCACTACCGACTCAGCATGTCCCTCGCTTCGTTATCCTCTTTGCGCTTCGTGCTCTCCCGCACTTCCCATCCCGGCAATATCGGCGCGGCGGCGCGCGCGATACGCACCATGGGTTTCGATCGCCTTTATCTGGCCGCGCCGCAACGCTATCCGCACCCGCAAGTGGTCGCGATGGCCGCGGGCGCGGACGATGTGCTGAACGACCTCGTCGTGACGGAAAACCTCGTGGACGCGATCGCCGATTGCACGCTGGTGCTGGGCCTGAGCGCGCGTCGGCGCGATGTGCCGCTGCGCGAATTGATTCCGCGCGAAGCCGCGGCGGAGATCGCGATTGCATTGAAAGACGGCGCGGAAGTCGCACTGCTGTTCGGCAACGAACAATCAGGACTCGACAACGACGAACTGGCGCTATGCCACGCGATGGTGCGCATCCCGAGCGTGGACGATTTTTCGTCGCTCAATCTCGCGCAGGCGGTGCAGGTGATGGCCTATGAAGCGCGACTCGCGTTGCTGGATGCGCCGCGGGTTCAGCCCTCGCCGCGCGACCCGCCGGCCAGCGCGCAACAGCTGGAAGCCTTCTTCGCCCACCTGTTCCAGACGCTGCACGAAATCGAGTTCCACAAGGGACGTTCGCCGATGACGATCGAGCGCCGATTGCGCCGGCTGTTCCTGCGTGCGCAACCGGATATGCGGGAGTTGCGCGTGCTGCACGGCATTCTCGCGGATGCGCAGAGGATGACGGGAATAGCCCGGGAGACGGGAGATGGGAAACGGGAAACGTAAGCGCTTTTACGTCGTCTCTCTTCTCCCATCTATCGTCTCCCGGATTCACTCCTGCACGTCGCTTTCGTCCTCGGCCGCGGCAATCGGCGCGATCAGCACCTTGTCGATGCGCGCGCCATCCACGTCGACAACCTCGAAGCGCAGTCCGCGCCATTCGAATGCCTCGCCGACACCGGGGATGCGCCCGAACGCGGCCATCATCATGCCGGCCACGGTGCGGAAATCATCGTCGTCCTCGTGCGGCAGTTCGAAGCGTTGCAGAAGTTCGCGCAGGTCGTCGGTGGATAGCGCGCCGTCGACCAGCAGACTACCGTCGTCACGCCGCACCACCGGCGCATCGCCGGGCGCGTCGCCCTCGCTCGGTGAGGCGCGGCCGACCACCGCGCTCAACAGATCGTTCAAGGTGACCAGGCCCTCGATGTCGCCGTATTCGTCCACCACCAGCGCGAATGGCGTTTCGGAGTCACGGAACTCCTCCAACAAATCCAGCGCGCGCGCAGTGTCGGGCACGAACAAGGGCTTGGCCAGCTTGCGGAACAATTCCGGCAGCCGCGTTTCCACCGACAGTCCCTGCAGCAGACGTTTGACTTCCAGCACGCCCAGCACATCGTCCTCGCTACCGCGATAGACCGGATAACGCGAAAAGGGCGTGGCGCGCAACACCGCGAGGTTCTCGGCCAAGGGCGCGGCGGCATCCAGCCAGGCGATGCGCGGGCGCGGGGTCATCACGCTGTCGACGGTGCGATCGCCGAGCCGCAACACGCGGTTGACCATGTTGCGCTCATCCGGATCGAGCACGCCTTGTTCGGCGCCCTCGGCCACCAGCAGGCGGATTTCTTCTTCCGTCACTTTCTCGCGCGGCGTGCGCTGCAGACGCAATACCCGCAGCAGCAACGTGCTGAGATGATTCAGCACCCACACGAATGGCGCGGTTAGCCACGCCAGGCCCAGCATCGGCACAGCGATGAAACTGGCGATGCGTTCGGGCGCGCTGAGCGCGGCGCGCTTGGGTACCAGTTCACCGACCACGATGGTGAGGGTGGTGACGAGGAAGAAGCCGATGATCAGGCTGATCCAGATCGAATAACGTGCAAGCTGCGGCTCGCCGAAATCCAGCAGCCACTCGCGAACGGTATGACTGACGGCCTCACCCGTGGCCGCGCCGGTGATCAGTGTGATCAGCGTGATGCCGACCTGCACGGTCGAAAGAAACCGCTCCGGGTGCTCGGCCAGCTTGAGCGCGATCCGCGCGCGCTTGCTGGTGCGTGCCATGTGTTTCAGCCGGCTCTTGCGCGAGGCGATCAGCGCGATCTCCGACAGCGCGAAGAACGCGTTGCACATCGCCAGCAGCAGCACCAGCCCCAACTCGGTCAACATGGGGCGGTCAGCATGGCGGGCCATGAATGGCTTGCATGGGGGAAGTGTAGCAAGCCGGGGCCGTTGTCCCGTCCGGGACGACGGTTGGCGCTCGATGCCTTGTCATGCTCGTGTAACATCCCGGAAATAATCTGTGCCGCCACCAGCCGGAGCACATCATGTTTTCCCTGCAGACGATGTTCGGCAAAGGCGACAAGTTCTACGGCCTGCTGGAAGCCAGTGCGCAGGCTGCGCGCGAAGGCGCGACCGCGCTGCGGCAGATGCTGGAGCACCGCGGCGAGGCGCCGATGCTGGACAGCTTCCGCGCCGCGCGCCGGCGCGAGAAACAACTCGCCTCGCAGATCAGCGAGGCGCTGGTCAACACCTTCGTCACCGCGCTGGACCGCGAGGACATCGAGGCGATGTCCTCGGCGCTGTACCGCATACCCAAGACCATCGAGAAGTTCGCCGAGCGCTATGCGATTGTGTCCGGGCGCCTGGACGACGTCGATTTCGCCTCGCGCGCGGCGCTGCTGATGCGCGCCACCGAGGTGCTCGTCGAAATGGTCGGCGAACTGCGCAATGGTTTGCGCATCGACATCATGAAAACGTTGCAGGATCGCCTGCAGGCGATCGAGTCGGAGGCCGACCGGATGTTGCTCGATCCGTACCGCAGTTTGTACACCGCCGGCGGCGACCCGATCCGGGTGATGCTGGCCAAGGATTTGTTCGAGCTGATGGAGAAGGCGATCGATCGCTGCCGCGACGTGGGCAACGTGATCTATTCGATTGTGTTGAAGAATTCTTGAGCGGCGTTGGCTTCGTGTTGTCTTGGCAGCCTTCCACAATCCCTGCGAACGCGTTCGATGCAAGCGTTCGCCACCCCCTTGACTCAAGGGAGCATAAAAACCTTGTTGAAGAACTCCTGAGGTCGCTCGCGTGACCCTAACCCTGCTAGCCCTCACGGTCTTGGTCGCGTTGGTGTTCAACTACATCAATGGTTTCCATGACACCGCCAATTCGATCGCGACCGTGGTCGCGACCAAGGTGATGACGCCGGGCCAGGCGGTCA
>JBDTAJ010000159.1:0-7090 GCA_039924705.1 Rhodanobacteraceae bacterium | reverse complement strand
GTGATAGCCGTCTTTTGCCAGCGCGCGACAGATCGCTCCGCCGATGTCGCCGCTGCCGCCGGTGACGAGTGCACGTCGTCTCTCAACATTCATCGATCATCTCCAAGTCGTCATTCCGGACGCCGCGTAGCGGCGATCCGGAATCCAGTGCCTTTACTGATTTGAACGAAAGACACTGGATTCCCGCTTTCGCGGGAATGACGTTTGAAGTTACTTGGTTTTGGTTACCCGTTGCCAGTTCCCTGCTCTTGCACCAACACCGCCGCGCGGCCGCTGGCCAGCACGCGGCTCGCGTGTTCGATGCGGAACGCATATTGCAGGCTGGCGCCCGCATCCAGCAACTGCTCGACGTAGATATCCAATTCGCCGGGGAGATCGTCAACGTATTCGACCTGCAATCGGACATCACGAAGCGAAACCAGAAAACCGGGCTTGGCGCACCCGCCGGCGTCGCGCGCGCGCAGCGCACCGTGCACCGCCATCGCCTGCGCGCCGACTTCGCACAGCGCGACCGCGTGCAGGCGACCGTCCGCGCGCAACGGATTGTCCGGGTTGGTATGCGTCGCGCTGCGTGCACGCAAGCGCGTCGCGTCATAATCGATCACCGTATCCAGCAGGCACATCGCGCCTTGGTGTGGGATTAGATGCGCCCACTCGGCTTTCGGCAACATGCGTCAAGCCTCGTGACGCAAATGCGCCGCAGGCGCCATCAGCACCGACAGCGTGAAATGAAACGCCACGCCGAGCGCCACAGTCAGCCCGATCGCACGCAGCACCGGCACCGTGGACAACGCCAGCATCCCGAACACCAGCAACGCGGAAATCACGCAAACGAGCGTGGCGTGCAGGGTGCGGCGCTCCTCAGCCGGGTCGTCGGTGCGCCGCTCGAAGAACAGCGCGTAATGCAGACCCAAACCGGCGGCCAGCGTCAGCGATACCAGATGGAACAGCGACAGTGGAATGCCGAACGCGCGCAGCACTACCAACACCATCAGCGTCGCCAGCGTCATCGGCGCCAAGACGTGCAGCGCGCGGCGCGGCCCGCGCAACGCGAACGTCACGGTCGCGCACAACAGCAGCGCCGCGATGCCGAGCGCGAACAGGATCCGCTGACGATAAGCCGCCACCAACGATTCGGTCGAGGTTTTGAGATCGAGCAGATGCACCGCGCCGCCAGTGGTTTTCGACAGCGCCGCCAGCGCATCGGCGTCGTGCACGCCGGCCAACGTGCCGAGCCCGATCCACTCGCCGTCATGCTGTGCCAGCATCGATTCCAGCCGCGCGCCCAATGGAGACTTCTCGAATTGCGACGGCGTCAACGGCGGCAATATGCGCGCGGCTTCCACGCCGGCGGAGAATGGCGCGAACAACCCCGCGCGGAACGGCAATCCGGTTTGCGCCTGCGCGAGCGCGGCGTGCAATGCGGCCGCCTCCGGCAATTTCGCCTGACGCGCGCGCTGGGTTTCGGTGCTCGGCAGATAGCGCGACGGCAGTTCGACTGCGTCCACGGCGTGACGCGCGATCAGCGCATCGATCAGTGGCGCGATCCTTTCCGACAACGCCAGCACGCCGTCGGCGCTGTTCGCGCGCAGCACCAGCAGATACCGCACGTCGGGCGTGCCGAGTTCCGCGCTCAAACGCGCATTGGTCGCCAAGAGATTTTTCGACACAGGCGTCAGCGCGGAGAGGTCGTTCTCCCAGAACCTTCCCGGTGCCAGCGCCACGATCGCGATGCCGCCGATCAGGACGATCCACGGCAACCAGCGCGGGCGCGGCAATGCCGCGAGAAACCGCCACGCACGCGCCAGCCCCGGCGTTTGCGCGGCGTCGCGAAAGCGCTCGGGCAACACCCGTGGCAACAGATACCTTGTGCAGGCACCGGCCACGATCAAGCCAGTGATGGTGAACACCGCGAGTTGTTGCAAACCGGTGACGCCAGACGCGAAGAACGCGAGATAGGCAATACAGGTTGACGCGATCGCGGTCAGCAGCAGCGGCCACAAGCCGCGCACGCTCTGCAAAGCGGTCTGGCCCGCGCGGCGATGGCTGAACACGCGGATCGGATATTCCTGCGCAACGCCGAGCAGGGTGAACCCAAATGCGATAGTGATGCCATGCGCTTGTCCGAACACGAGCGCCAGCGCGGCGAAGCCCGCGACCGCGCCGGATAGCAACGGCAACGCGGTAACCAGCAACGGCACCACGCTGCGATAGGCCAGCAACAACAGGATCACGAAACCGAGGGTGGTGACCAAACCAAAACGGTCGGCTTCCGCGCGGGTGCGCGAACTCACCTCGACACTGAAATAGCCCGGTCCGCTGATCGTGAGCTTGGCTTTGTTCGCGCCGGGGAGCGTATGAAAGTGATCTTGCAACGCGTCGATCGCCTGAGCTTGCGCGCTGGGGTCGAAACCCGCCGCGCGCGTTTCCGCAACGAGCAACGCTTCGCCACGCGAAGAAAACCACACGCCGTCGCGCAATTCCGGTTGCTTCGGTGGCGACCAGCGCTGCGCGAGCTTCAGAATTTCCAGCGTGGGGTCACGCGGCAAAAATGGCTTGAGCAGAGACGCGGCGGGCGAGGAAAGATCATCAAGGCGCTGCGTCAATTGGTCGTGCAGAAAATCGGCATCGAGGCGTTGCGTATCCAACGTCGGCGACAACAGGTAGCGATAAGGCAACAAGTCCGATGCCAACGTGGACAAATCCGCGGTGCCGTTGGCCGCGCGCAGAAAACGCGGATCGTGTAGCAGGGCCGTGTCCAGACCTTGCGACAACGCGGCCAGTCGATCGGGCGGCACGCCGGAAATCGCCAGCAACAACAAGCGCGAGCCGGGACCTTCGCCGATCTCGTCCATCAGCAACTTTTGATCGGTCGTCTGCGGCGGCGGCATGAAGCTGCGCAGATCGGAACTGATCTTCAAGCGCTGCGCGACGCCGAAGCCGACCGCGACGATCACGATCGGCCAGCCGAGAAACAACGCGATTTTCGCGCCACGGCTCACGGTGCGAGATGCCGCGCGCAGTAGCTTTTCAGCCAGTTCATCAACCGTTGCGGCAAAGCGCGGCCAGCGCCGATTGTTGCGGCGCCGCGCTCGGCAACCCGGCCTTCGCCATCGCGCCGAGCAGGGTGATGGTGGTGTCGCCGTCGGCTTCGCTCAGGGTCATGCAGCGAGGTGCGTTGCCGCGTCCGTCGATCACGATCGATTGCACATGCGATTTCGATGCTTGCGCACGCGGGCGCATCGTCAACACCCACGCGGTTCGGTTGCCTTGCGCGGCAACGTCGAAATCCTGCGACAACAGCGCCGCGTTACCACCGAGCAGCGCGCGGAACCCGGCCAGGATCGCACCCATCTGCGGCGCGCGCGACACCGGGATGCGTCGCACCGCACTGTTCCCGCGCTGCACGGAGAGTTCGCCAGCACCGATCTTCGCGGTTTCCTGGTAGGGCTGCTCGACATCGCGTTCGAGGCTGTCGCCACCCAGCCATTTCATCTGTCCGGAAACGACGAGTGGACGATCCAGCATCCCCTGGTAACTCACCTGGACGAAGGGCGTCTGCGCGGGCGCCGGCTGCGCCATCTTCGACAGGATCGTCGCGGCGAGATCGGCGGACGACGATGAAGCGGCGGCGTATGCCGTCAACGGCAACACGAATGTGATCGCGCAAAGCCATGCGCGGGAGATCATCGGGCGCTCACTTCGCAGCGCGCGGTTCGCCAAATGGCGGCGCGGGTCGCGGCTCGGCTTCTTCGGCCATCGGGTGCGTTTGCCAGAAATCATAAAAGTTGAACCAGTTGTAGGGGGCTTCCCGGACGTAATATTCCAGTCGCGAAGCGTAACGGCGGATATACCCATCGATCGCGGCCTGCCGGTCGCCGCGCGGCAGCACCACTTGATCGGCGAGGCGCTCGAATACCAGATCGTAGCGGTTGCCGCCGCGATAGACGCCAAGCGTCAGCAGCACCGGCACGTCCAAGACACCCGCGATCAGCCACGGCGCGACCGGCCAGGGCGCGGATTCGCCGAGGAACGGCGCCGCGCGCGTGGCCTCGTGCGCACGCGCACGGTCGCCGAGCAGGGCCATCATCGCGCCATCGCGCGCGGCCTCCGACAGCGCGAGCACCACTTCGGTGCTGCCGCGCGAGGCGTCGATCACGCTGCCGGCGACTTCCGGCGCCAGCGCTTCCAGCAACTGGGTGAGCGAAGGCGTCTTGGTGCGATCCATTACCAGTTTCAATTTCGCGTGGGTACGCTTGAACGAGAGCGCGCGCAACGCCTCGAAACTCCCGAAGTGCGCGCCCAACAACATCACGCCGCGGCCGGTGTCGAGATGCCGATGCAATTCCTCCAGCCCGTAGGTTTCGATCTGGAAGCCGTCCAGCCCGCGCGCCAGCAGGAACACGCGATCCAGGATGGTGCTCGCGTAGGCGTGGATCAGCCGCATCACCTGCCACGCGTTGGCCGGGCGGCCGAGCACGCGGCGCAGATAATCGTAAGCGGTACGCCGCTCCGGCTCGCGCCGAAAAAAGAAATACAACGTGATCGGATACAGGAACGCGCGCGCGAAGCGGCGTCCGAAATGCAGGCCGATGAAGCGGATCAGCCAGATCGCGAACCAGCCGCCGCCTTCAGGGCGCTGTTGCCAATGTTCGCTCACGGTGCGGCTTCCAGCACGCCGCGCGCCAACACGGTGTCGTCGCGCGTCACCGCGAAACGCACGCGATGGGCGTCTTCGCGCAACTCGATCGCCGCGTTCTGTTCCGGCAATAGCGGCGCCAGAAACTTGGCGTCCAACGCTACGACGCGCGCGCCGCGCCATTGCGACAACGCCGCGGCGACGCGCTGCAACAGCACCACGCCGGGCACGATCGGGTTGCCGGGGAAGTGGCCCGGCAACGTCGGATGCGCGGCGTCGATGCGCAGTGGTGCGCTGAAAATCCTGTCACTCATGAGCGGATTGCAAAGCGTAGCGAGCGAAGGCAGCTTTAAAACCGCTCATGCCGCACCTTCGCCACGTATCAACAAAGGCCAGCGCTGCACCAATCTCAGCAGGAACCGTTTCAAGGGCGGATGCGGCACCCGCCGCAGATACCAGCGCCGGAATGCATACTCGACGGCGAATGCGAGCACCAGCACGATCCAGCAACCCGCTTCCGGATACCACACCAGCGCATCGCGCGGGATCGACAACGGTGCGCGCACGCCGAACATATCGAGCAAGCCGGCCGGACGGGCGCACAACAACAACAGCAACAATACGATCGCCTGCGCGGCGAGCAGACACGCCCAATACGCGGTGACCCCGCGCGCATAGCGCGCCACACCCGGCAACGCCAGTCGCTCGTCGCCTTCGAGCACGCGCACGCACCGCACGATCAGCGGCTCCTGCCCGCGCCGCAAGGTGCGCGCGAACAACCACGACAGCGCACACAGGATCACGATCGGCAGCGCCGACAACGCCAGTTGGATGCGCCCGGCCAGGGCGGGGATCAACAGCAGCGCGGCCAGCACGAGCCACAGCGCGAGCGCGCCGAGGCTGCGATTACGCAGAACCGGCAACAGCAATGCGGCCAGCAGCAACAACGCCGCGATCAGGCTCAGTTCCGGCCGATGCAGCACGCCGCCGAGCAGTGCCAGCACCGCGTAACCGATCAGCAGCGGCAGCATCCACCGCGTCACGGGACGCGGCGCGGCGTGAGAGTTGTTTGCGTAAGGCGACATCTGGATCGACATGGTGGGGAACGCGGCGCGCGAATGTATATCATGGTAGCTCGCGACCTCGGTCGGAAGTTCGATCATGAAAAAATTTTATTCGAGCGCAAAGCCACGGAGCTTTCGGCCACGGAGTTCATGGCCATGGATGGTGGTTTTGGCGGCTTTGGCAGCTTCGACCGCTCTCATGTGCAGGGATAGCGCATGACGGCCACGCTCGACTGCGACGTGCTGGTGGTCGGCGGTGGCCCCGGCGGTTCGTCCATCTCCACGTTGTTGGCGCGTCGCGGATGGCGCGTGCTGTTGCTCGAGCGCGACCATCATCCACGCTTCCATATCGGCGAATCGCTGCTGCCGGCGGACCTGCCGATCTTCGAGCAATTGGGCGTGCTGGAAAAAGTGCGCGCGATCGGGCGGGTCAAGCTGGGCGCCGATTTCCCACGCGCCCACGGGAGTTGGGGCACATTCCTGTTCAAGCGCGCGCTCGGGAACACGCCGCCGCACGCGTTCCACGTGATCCGCGAGCAGTTCGATCAGATGCTGTTCGAGCACGCGCGCGAGAACGGCGCGGATGCGCGCGAAGGGATCAAGGTCGAGCGTACCGAGTTCTTGGACGACCACATCGAGGCGCAAGCGCGGCAGGACGACGGCGGCACGTTGGCTATCCGCGCGCGTTATCTGGTCGATGCCTCCGGGCGCGAAACCTTTCTCGGCAAACAGATGAAGATCGTCCATCGCAACGAGGAGCACCAAAGCGCGGCGATCTACGCGCATTTCGAGGACGTCGCGTTCACCCCCGGCGACAGCGGCGGCAATATCATCAGCGCGATCGCCTTCGAGCACGGCTGGGCCTGGTTCATCCCGTTGCCCAACGGCACCACAAGCATCGGCTGCGTGTGCAAGCCGGAATATCTGAAACAACGTCGCGGCTCGCCCAATACCGAATTTCTGCTGCGCACGCTGGCGATGATCCCGCCGGCGCAGGCGCGCCTTGCCAACGCGAGGCTCGTTTCCGACGTGCGCGCCACCGGCAATTATTCCTATGCCTGCACGCGCATGGCCGGCAAACGCTGGATCATGATCGGCGATGCTTACGCCTTCCTCGATCCGATTTTTTCGTCCGGCGTATATCTCGCCACCCACGGCGCACTTCACGCAGCCGAGGTGGTCGACGGCGCGCTGCGCGAACCTAAGCGCGAGGCCGCGCTGCAACGCCGCTACGCGCGCCGGGTGCGCGCCGGACTGCGGCGCTTCTCCTGGTTCATCTACCGCTTCAACTCGCCGGTGATGCGCGGCTTGTTCGCGCAGCGCGCCGTCGACCACCTCGGCTGCGTGAAGTGCGCCGTGGGTGGCGAGATATACGCCGGACGAAAAA